>CAITXW010000294.1 GCA_903896425.1 uncultured beta proteobacterium
GTGGTGATGGGCATCATGGCCAATCCGTTTTATGTGGACATGGGCTACACCAAGGACGAGGTGGCGGCAGTGACCAAGATTTACGGCGTCATCATGACGCTGGTGGGCGCTTTTGTTGGTGGCGCGATGGCGCTGCGTCTCGGTGTGATGCGGGTGCTGATGCTTGGCGCCGTGCTCAGTGCCGCCAGCAACCTGCTGTTTGCCTGGCTGTTTACACGCGGCCACGATGTGACATCGCTGATCTTCGTGATCTCGGCCGACAACCTCTCCAGCGGCATCGCCTCGGCGGCTTTTATCGCCTACCTGTCGAGCCTGACCAATCTCAAGTACTCGGCCACCCAATACGCATTGTTCAGCTCCATGATGCTGCTGGCACCGAAATTTCTGGCGGGGTACTCAGGCCGCTATGTCGATGCCTTCGGGTATCAGAATTTCTTCATGGCCACTGCTTTGCTGGGCGTTCCCGTGCTGCTGCTGGTCTGGCTGGCATCGCGCAGCAATTTACCTAACTTTACCGTTTCCGCAAGCGCCGATACGGGGGCTGCCGTAGACTGCCCTCCATGAGCCAGCACTTATTGATGATTGAAGATGACGCCCGCCTGGCGCAGATGGTGGGCGAGTACCTGGGGCAGTCCGGGTTTGAGGTCAGCCACGCCGGCGACGGACACAGCGGCCTGAACGCTGTGCAAAACATGACGCCGGAACTGGTGATTCTGGACCTGATGCTGCCCGACATGGACGGACTTGAGGTCTGCAGGCGTATCCGCGCCCTGCCCGGTGCACGCGCCCAGGTTCCGGTGCTGATGCTGACCGCCAAGGGCGATGCGATGGACCGCATCATCGGACTCGAAATTGGCGCTGATGACTACCTGCCCAAGCCGTTCGAGCCGCGCGAGTTGCTCGCGCGCATTCGAGCCGTTTTGCGCCGGCGTGTGGATGGTGGCGCTGAAGGGGCTAAACAACTGCGCTTTGGCAGCCTTGAAATCGACCGTGATTCCCGTGTCGTGAGTGTCGCTGGGCAAGCCTGCGACCTGACCTCCTACCAGTTTGACCTGCTGGTTGCGCTGGCCGAGCGCGCCGGGCGCGTGCTCACGCGTGACCAGATCATGGAAGCGGTGCGGGGGCGCGAACTCGATGCCTTTGACCGTTCCATTGATGTCCACATGGGGCGCGTCCGCGCCGCCATCGAGGCCGACCCCAAGGATCCGCGCCGCATCCTGACGGTGCGTGGCGTTGGTTACGTTTTTGCGCGTCAGCAAGATTAAGCACTCGTTCTGTTCATGTTCCTGAGAAAGCTGTATGCCCGCATCTGGCTCGCCGTGGTGCTGGCAGTGGCGGTGCTGACTTTTTTAGTCGCCTGGGCCTGGCGCTTGACGGTCGAGCCGCCGCTGCGCGACGTCGTCATCCGCAATGAGGCCGGACAAATCATTGGCAACGGTCACAGCCGGCGCCGCCGGCCACCGGGCGCGGGTATTGGCGTTCAACCTTCGGGCGAGCCACAGGCTCAGGCCCCCTCTTTTGGCTTGCAGGACCACAGTGGCAGCGGCCCTGAGTTCGTGGTGTTGATGCTCGATGGTCAGATTGTCCACATGCAGTTGCCGCGCC
The DNA here is from genome assembly GCA_903896425.1 of uncultured beta proteobacterium. Classification (GTDB taxonomy): domain Bacteria; phylum Pseudomonadota; class Gammaproteobacteria; order Burkholderiales; family Burkholderiaceae_C; genus Rhodoferax. Next base: position 1,606 of record CAITXW010000294.1, read on the forward strand.
AACCGCGCTCACCCCTGAATCTGGCGCCGTTCGGTTTTTTCTGGACCCTGACCTTGGTGGCAGTCGCCGTGGCGCTTGCCACTTACCCGATCATCCGCAAGCTCACGCGCCGGCTCGAGCGGCTGCAGAACGGTGTTGAAAAATGGGGCGAAGGTGACCTTTCGGTGCGTGTTTCGCAGGAGGGACAGGATGAGGTTGCCTTCCTGGCCAAACGTTTCAACCATGCGGCCGAGCGCGTTGAAAACCTGGTGAAGTCGCACGAAACCCTGCTCGCCTCGCAAAAGTCTTTGCTGGCCAATGCCTCGCACGAACTGCGCTCACCGCTGACCCGTATCCGCATGGGACTCGAACTGATGGGGCCAGCGCCTTCTGCGACGTTCAAAAACGAAATTTCGCGCAATATCTCTGAGCTCGACCAGTTGATCGAAGAGATTCTGCTGGCCAGCCGGCTTGACGCCCGGGAGGCCGATCTGGGCACCATCGAATCGGTGGATTTGATCGGCCTGGCGGCTGAGGAATGCGCGCGTGCCGGGGCCGAATTGGTGATTGACACGCAGACGACGAAACCGAACGCCGACTCCGCTTTCGCCGTGCAGGGCGTCAGCAAATTGCTGCGCCGGGTGATGCGCAACCTGCTCGAAAACGCGCGCCGCCACGCCGCAGGCGACATCCAGGTGACTTTGGAGCAAACCGAGCAGCAAGCGGTGATCCGTGTCTGCGACCAGGGTCCCGGAGTACCAGAGGAACTGCGCGAGCGCATTTTCGAGCCGTTTTACCGCCTGCCCGGAGCCACCGAGCGTGATGGCGGCGTCGGGCTCGGTTTGGCCCTGGTGAAATCGATCGCTCTGCGCCACGGTGGCACTGTCAATTGCGAAAACCGACCCGGGGGCGGTGCCTGTTTCGTGGTTCGATTACCTTTGGGCGGCGCCAGATTGATATGAAATCTGCAATAAATAGCGATTTCGACCTCAAAATCACCCTTTTGGGGGATGGCCGAATGGCTTGCGGCTGGCTAAAGTAGCTCCAACTGCTGTCACACAGTTAACAAGCGTTGGGATAGTGAATACAAATAGGCAATTGAAAGTTGCCACAAAAGTCACATTTCCAACGACCTTATTTTCGGGATGATTCCAAGCCACCTTCGGGTGGCTTTTTTTCGGCGTTGTTCGCGCCAAAGGGCTACGACATCAGCGCCAGCAGCCGCTGCAGCACCGCATCTGGCGTGATATCCACGAGGCAGCGCGTGTGTCCCAGCGGGCAGACACGTTCGAAGCACGGCGCGCAGTCCAGCGTGTCATGGTAGGCCGGCTCATTCTTGAGCCACAGCACGGCAGCCTTTGCGTTCAGGGGCGGCGTGTGCAGCGGGCTGCTGGAGCCAAACAAAGCCACCTGCGGCACGCCGAAAGCGGCTGCCACATGCATCAAGCCCGAGTCGTTGCTGATCATGCAGCGTGTTGCGGCAATCAAGCTCAGGGCCTGCGTCAACGTTGTGGTCCCCGCCAGATTGAGGCACTTGCCAACTGCCTGTGCATTCACGGGCGCCGCAATCTCCTCGCACAGGGCGAATTCCTTGCTTGATCCCAGCAGCACGATCGTCTGCTCCAGACGCTGTGCCAGTTCGGCAAAATGCGCCGCCGGCCAGCGCTTGGCTGGCCCAAACTCGGCGCCCGGCGCCATGACCACGTAGCGCCCGCTTTGCAGGCCGAACTGGTGCAAGCTGGCTTCCAGTGTCCCGGCGTCGAGTTGCAGTTGCGGCCGGTCATTGGCCAGGTCGGTTTCGCCACTGAGGGCCGAGTAAAAAGCGACCATGCCGGGGCGTTTGGTTTTAGGCGGATTCTTCAATCGGTGCGTCAGCAGTCCGACCCGGGCCTCACCGAGATAACCGATGCGGTTGGGGATGCTGGCCAGAAACGGCAACAGCGCGCTCTTGAGGGAATTCGGGCAGATGTAGGCGCAGTCGAACTGGCCCTCAATCTGGCGTGCCAAACTGCGCCGCGCTTTCCATTGCAGGCCGCCATGGGCAAACGGAAACTCCAGCACTTCAGCCACCTGCGGCATGGCGCGGTAAACCGGCGCCACCCAGGGCAGGGCGCCGACGGTCAGGCGTTCACCGCGGCCGGCGAGCCGGCGCAGCAGCGGTTCGGTCATCACCGCATCGCCGATCCATTGCGGCGCGATGATCAGGGAGCGCAAGCCCGAATCCAATGCGGGGTCAATGCCCGGCGAAGTGTTCGCCGTCTTTAAGCTGGTACACGGTGCTGCAATACGGGCACTTGGCCTGGCCGCTGTGGCCCACGTTCAGGTAAACCTTGGGGTGGCTGTTCCAGAGCTTCATGTCGGCCTTGGGGCTGGGGCAGTAGACGCCGCCCTGGGGGTTGAGGTCGGTGGCCAGTAATTCAACGGTTGCTGTGCTCATGATGTTCCTGTGGATGTATTGACGCCTCGGGCGTGGCCTCAGACCTTGGTCAGCCAGTGCGCGTATTTCGGATTGCGTCCATTGACGATGTCAAAGAACGCACTCTGGATTTTTTCGGTGATCGGTCCGCGTTCGCCAGCGCCGAGCGTGATGCGGTCGAGTTCGCGAATCGGCGTCACCTCGGCTGCCGTGCCGGTGAAGAAGGCCTCGTCGCTGATGTAAACCTCGTCGCGCGTGATGCGCTTCTGGATCACTTCCAGGCCCAGGTCCTTGCAGATGTGAAACACCGTGTTGCGCGTGATGCCATTCAGGGCGCCGGCCGAGAGGTCGGGCGTGTAGACCACGCCGCCCTTGACCACAAACAGGTTCTCGCCTGCGCCTTCGCTGACAAAGCCGTTGGCGTCGAGCAGCATGGCTTCGTCGTAACCTTCGTCGGTGACTTCCATGTTGGCCAGAATTGAATTGGTGTAATTGCTCACCGCCTTGGCCTGTGTCATGGTGATGTTGACGTGATGGCGTGTGTAGCTCGAAATCTTGACGCGGATGCCGCGCTTCAAACCTTCTTCGCCCAGGTAGGCGCCCCAAGGCCAGGCGGCCACCATCAGGTGAATGGTGTTGCCCTTGGGCGAGACGCCAAGCTTCTTGTCGCCAATCCAGACCAGCGGGCGCAGGTAGCAGGATTCGAGCTTGTTCTCGCGTACCACGGCTTTCTGGGCTTCGTTGACTTCTTCCTTGCTGAAGGGCATCGGCATGCGCAAAATCTTGGCGCTGTTGAACAGGCGCTCGGTGTGTTCTTCGAGCCGGAAAATCGCCGTGCCGTTTACCGTGTTGTAGGCGCGCACGCCTTCGAAAGCGCCACAGCCGTAGTGCAGCGTGTGGGTCAGGACGTGGATCTTGGCGTCGCGCCAGTCCACCATCTGGCCGTCCATCCAGATTTTGCCGTCGCGGTCAGACATCGAGGGGGGTTGGGCGATCATCGAGATTCCTTCAACTGAAAAAGTGGGGTGCGCACAGAATCGGTTCAGTCGGGCCGCCGCTGCTGCGCAAAACGGTGATTTTACGGGTCTTGGCTGACGCCCAATCCGGCGTTGGGCGGCGCATGCGGGTCCGGCCGCACCAGCACCCATTTTTTCAGCTTGCCGTTGAGGAATTCGCAAGTGACGTGCGATTGCGTGCCGTCACTCCAGCGGTACAGCTCGGGCTGATTGTCCTTGTCGCTTTTGAGTTCGCCGAGCGAGCGTGTCATGGCCACGACGTGCATCAGCGTAACGCCGGGTTTGAGCTTGGCGTTGAGCATGACGCTGCTGCCGACAAAACCAATGGGACGATCGGCCGCGCGTTTGAGGATCTGCATCATGCGGCTGAAATGCAGCAGCAACCACATCACCAGAGCGCCGGTCGCAATGGCGACGCCACTCCAGCCGTAGGAGCGATAGCCGGCGACGACCAGCGCTACAGCGGCCAGCGGGACAAAGATTCGTTGGAATTGCATGCCCCTATTTTGACCGAGAGCCGGGATCAGCTTGGCGCTGCTGGCGCTGGCCAGCGCACGGTCACGCACAGGCCGCCGAGTATCGGTGCGCGGCCGATCAGCACCTGGGCGTCGAAGACCTCGACGATCCGCTTGACAATTGACCAGCCCAGACCGCTGCCGGGCTGCGTGTGGCCCAGCACCCGGTAAAAGCGTTCACCCAGGTGTGCGATTTCCTGATCGGTCATGCCCGGGCCGCTGTCCTCGACCCGCAGCACGACTTGTCCGGATTCGTTTGTCACGTTGACGCAGACGCGGGCTCCATCAGGGCTATAGCGCAGGGCGTTGTCAATCAGATTGCGTATCAGCACACCCAGCAGCGTTTCGTCGCCAGGCACGGGGCAGGGTGTATTGGCCTGGAGCTCCAGATCTTGCCGGTGCGCCAGCGCCGTTGGTGCCAGATCGGCGGCGACGCGCCGTGTCAGTTGGCTCAGGTCAACCATCCCGGTCGCGGCAGTGCTCGGTGCAGCTTCCAGGCGTGCCAGTGTCAGCAATTGCAGCACCAACCGTGTCGCACGGTCACAGCCGATCAGGGTGGATTGCAAGGCGTGCTCGCGCTGCGCCACATCAGTGCCGGCGCCCAGCGCTACCTGGGCCTGGGCACGAATCGCAGCAATCGGCGTGCGCAGTTCATGCGCTGCATCGGAAGTGAAGCGACGCTCGAAAGCCATCATTCGGGTAATGCGGTCGAACAGCGCATTAAGAGACTCAACCAGGGGTTGTATTTCGGTCGGGACCTTGTCCAGTACCACGGGCTCCAGGGCCTGCGGCTGCCGGTTTCCCAGTGCCTGACTGAGCTCACGCAGCGGTGTCAGCCCCTGGCGCACCGCCCACCACAATAGCATTGCCAGCAGTGGCAGGGCAAAGACCAGCGGTACCAGAATATTACGCAGCACGCCCCAAACGATTTCGTCGCGCGACTCGGTTTGCTCGCCAACAAACACCTGCACATCGGTTTCCTTGTCATGCATCGCAAAGACGCGCCACTGGTTACCGTCAAGCAGCATGACCGTGGCAAACCCGGTTTTTTCGCTCGATAGCGGGGTCGTCTGGGCATTGGCCGAACGGGTGGTCAACTGTGTCTTGTGAAAGACCTGAAACGTCACATCCGGCGCGTACTTGTGGGGCGATGGTGCATCCACCACATCGTCCTCGTCGGAGCGGGTCTGTTGCACCATGAGCAGGGCTGCTGCCTGCGCCAGGTGTCCGTCGAGCAGTTCGTCGACTTCATGGCGCGTATCGCTCCAGGTGAAAAGTGCGGCGCCGAGCCAGACCAGGGTCAGCAACGCCAGCACCATGGTCAACAGGCGCGTCTGCAGGGACTGTGGGCGCTTCAAGATCATGCCAATTCCGGGGTGCGCAGCAGGGTGTAACCGACGCCGCGCACGGTCTGGATGATGTCGGCGCGTAATTTGCGGCGCAGGTGGTGGATATGGACCTCGATTGCGTTGCTTTCGACTTCGTAGCCCCAACTGTACAGCTGTTGTTCGAGTTGTTCGCGCGACATGACGCGTCCGGCATTGAGCATCAGTGCGTGCAGCAGATCGAATTCGCGCGTGGACAGCAGCACGGTTTCACCATCGAGCTTGACCAGGCGCGCTGCAGGGTCGAGCAGCACGGTACCGCAGCGCAGCAGGTCCTGCACCTGGCCATGGGCACGGCGCACCAGTGAGCGCAGGCGCGCTGCAAGTTCATGCAGGTCAACTGGCTTGACCACATAGTCATCGGCGCCCAGGTCCAGGCCGCGTACGCGATCGGGCACGGCATCACGCGCGGTCAGTATCAGCACGGGGGTTGTGTTTTTGCGCGCGCGCAGGGCTTGCAGCACGTCCAGCCCGTCCTTGAGCGGCAAGCCCAGGTCCAGCACGGCTGCGGTATAGCCGCCCGATATCAGTTCGCGCTCGGCTGCCATGCCGTCACGTACCCAGTCCACCTGGAAGCCCAACTGGCGCAAACCTGCGCGCAGTCCGTCGCCCAGCATTAGATCGTCTTCGGCTAACAAAATACGCATGAAAACTCCCTAGGTGATTGCAGGGTGCAATCTGTTATTTTTAACTGCGCAACAGATCTGATTTTGCCTGCTTGGGCGCGCCGACAAGTGTCGAACTGGCATGTTTTTCTACTTTGGAATCCTGATTTCGCGTTCGTTGAAGCTGCCCTGCGCCGCATTGCGGTGGCAGGCGCCACAGTTGGCGGCACTGCCGACAGAGGCTCGTTTCCAGGCGTCGGCTGGAACTTCTCCCGGGCGGTGCTTTTGCAGGAACCAGTTCGATTGCGTGATGCGGTCCTGCGGTGGTTCTTCGCTGACACGTTTGTAGCTGCCGGCGTGCGCCTTGAGCCAGACTGCTATGTCATGGTTCGTGGCGTCATCGAGCGAGGCATCGGTGCCGTAATGCTTGTCAAGTGTGGCCATGATGCGCCGCCAAGAGGCTGCGGGCAGCATGCCGGGCGGATAAGCCATGTGGCAGGCCGTGCATTCCTGCTGGTATTTGGGTGAAGGCGTGACGCTGACGCTGCCTGATTCGGCGTGGGCCAGCGCACCGAGCAGTGCGCCGCCGAGGGCCAGGTACCTGAAAACCGTATTTGAAATAGCCATTGCGTCTCCATTCACGGTGCATGGTACGCATCGAAAATTAAGTAAGTCTTAAGAGTATTAGCCCAGGCTGCGCACCACTTCCATCGCCTGTTCGACCCGCTCCACGGCGTGGATGGTAAGCCCCTCGATCGCTTTCTTTGGCGCATTGGCTTTGGGTACCACGGCTACGCTGAAACCCAGCTTGGCGGCTTCTTTCAAGCGTTCCTGACCGCGTGGCGCCGGACGCACTTCGCCCGCCAACCCGACTTCACCAAAGGCGAAGAACCCCTTGGGCAGCGGCTTGCCGCGCAAACTGGAGGTAATGGCCAGCAGCACCGCCAGATCGGCCGCCGGCTCGCTGATGCGCACGCCGCCCACAGCGTTGACGAACACGTCCTGATCCATGCAGGCCACACCTGCGTGGCGGTGCAGCACCGCCAGCAGCATCGCCAGGCGATCCTTGTCCAGGCCCACGCTCAGGCGCCGCGGCGACGGACCGCCGCTGTCAACCAGCGCCTGAATTTCGACCAGCATCGGGCGCGTGCCTTCAAGCGTCACCATGACGCAGCTGCCGGGCACGGGTTCGGCGTGCTGACTCAGGAAAATCGCGCTCGGATTCGAGACCCCTTTGAGGCCCTTCTCGGTCATGGCAAAAACACCGATCTCGTTGACTGCGCCAAAGCGGTTCTTGATGGCGCGCACCAGGCGGAAACTGCTGTGCGTGTCGCCCTCGAAGTACAGCACCGTGTCCACCATGTGTTCCAGCACACGCGGCCCGGCCAGTGCGCCTTCCTTGGTGACGTGCCCCACCAGCACGATGGACACACCGCTGGCTTTGGCGGCGCGCGTCAGGTGTGCGGCGCATTCACGTACCTGCGCTACCGAGCCCGGCGCCGAGGTCAGCTGATCCGAGTAGACGGTCTGAATCGAGTCGATGACGGCGATGTCGGGCCGCTTGGCTTCCAGTGTGGCGAGAATTTTTTCGAGCTGGATTTCGGCCAGCACCTTGACCTGGCTGTTGGGCAGGCCCAGGCGGCGCGCGCGCAGCGCCACCTGTGCGCCGCTTTCCTCGCCTGTTACGTACAAGGTGTCCTGGCCGCTGCGCTGCAGCGAATCAAGCGCCTGCAACAACAGCGTCGATTTGCCAATGCCGGGGTCGCCACCAATCAGCACAACACCGCCTTCGACCATGCCGCCGCCGAGCACGCGGTCGAGTTCCTCATGGCCGGTTGGGGTGCGCGCCATGTCCACCGCGTCAATGTCACCGAGTGTGGCAACTTCAGCGGTCTTGGCCAGTGACGCGAAGCGGTTTTTAGCCGGCGCCGTGCTCTCGGGCAGCGACTCGATCAGCGTGTTCCAGGCATTGCAGGCCGGGCATTTGCCCAGCCATTTCGGACTCGTGCCGCCGCATTCCGAGCAGACGTAAACAGTTTTTTCCTTGGCCATATTCAATCGTTCGAGATGCCGCTGGCCACATGACCGGAGGGCACATGGCGCGAGGCCAAATCGACGTGGCCGGTCTGGTCGTCGAAAAAGAAATCGGGCTCGAACTCGCGCAGGAACTCACCTTTGGGCAGGCCACCGAGGAACATCGCTTCATCGACCTCGATGTTCCAGTTCATCAGCGTGCGGATGGCGCGTTCGTGCGCCGGGGCGCTGCGCGCCGTCACCAGCGCGGTGCGGATGCGCATGCTGGGCGTGCCTTCCTTTTGCAAACGCTGCAACGCAGCCAGTAGCGGCTTGAAGGGCCCTGCCAGCAGCGGTTGGTGCGCCTTCTCTGATTCGTGCTTCTGAAAAGCGCGCAGGCCCTCGCTTTGATAGACGCGCTCGGCCTCGTCGCTGAACAGCACGGCGTCGCCATCGAAGGCAATGCGCACTTCGTTCGGATAGGCGTCACTGGCGTGCACTGACTGCGGATAGACCTGCGCGGCAGGAACGCCGGCGTCGAGCGCCGCGCGTACATCGCTCAGGTGTGTGCTCAGAAACAGGTTGGCGTGCAGCGGTTTCAGGTAGCGCCAGGGCGACTGGCCGCGCGTGAAGCTGCCGCGCTCAATCGGCAGACCGTAATGCCGGGCCGAGCGAAACACGCGCATGCCCGAGACCGGGTCGTTACGCGAGAGGATCACCACCTCCACCGGCTCGCGGCCCGTGGCAGCGTCCTGGTTGAAGGCTAGCAGTTTTTTTACCAACGAAAAGGCGACGCCCGGCGTTGCCGGTGTGTCCAGGCGCTCCAACTGCAGCGCCATGTAGGCGCGGTCATCGCTCTGCTCGAAGACCTTGTTTTCTTCCTCGAAGTCAAACAGGGCGCGGCTTGATATCGCCACCACCAGTTTGCCGTCCAGCGAGACGCTCATGATTGCAGGAACATCCGGTAGACCGGGTTGCTGGTTTCCTCGACGCAGGGGTAACCGAGCGTGGTCAGGAACTTGTCGAAAGCGGCGTTGTCGGCCGGTGGCACCTGCAGCCCGACCAGCGTGCGGCCGTAATCCGCGCCCTGGTTGCGGTAATGAAACAGGCTGATGTTCCAGCCCGGGCGCATCAGGCTCAGAAACTTGAGCAGCGCTCCCGGCCGCTCCGGAAAGACAAAGCGCAGCAGGCGCTCGTCCTGCGCCAGCTTGGAGATGCCGCCCACCATGTGGCGGATGTGCTCCTTGGCCAGTTCATCGTGCGTCAGGTCCAGCGTGCCAAAGCCGTGCCGTGCCAGATTGGCGGCGATCTTGGCGGATTCGCCCTTGCCGTGCGTGGTCAGCCCGACAAAGACATGGGCACGCTGCTGGTCACTGATGCGGTAGTTGAATTCGGTCACGTTGCGCGGGCCGCCGGGCAGGTTGCCGATCAACTCGCACAGGCGCCGAAAGCTGCCGCGCTCCTCGGGGATCGTGATGGCAAACAGCGCCTCACGCTCTTCGCCCACTTCGGCACGCTCGGCGACAAAGCGCAGACGGTCGAAGTTCATGTTAGCGCCGCACAAAATGGCGGCGTAGGTCTCGCCCTTGGTCTTGTGGCTGGCCACGTACTGCTTGATGGCGGCCACGGCCAGTGCGCCAGCGGGCTCAACGATGCTGCGGGTATCGACAAACACGTCCTTGATCGCGGCGCAGACGGCGTCGGTATCGACTGTGATGTAGTCGTCCACCAGCTTGCGCGCGCTGCGGAAAGTTTCCTCGCCCACCAGCTTGACGGCCGTGCCGTCCGAGAACAGCCCAACGTCGGAGAGCGTCACGCGTTTGTTGGCTGTGACTGATTGCATGAAGGCGTCCGAGTCGTTCATCTGCACGCCGATCACCTTGATCTCGGGGCGCACCGCCTTGATGTAATTCGCCACGCCGGCAATCAGGCCACCGCCGCCGATGGCCACAAAGATGGCGTCGAGCCGGTTCGAGCCCAGGCCCTGCAACTGGCGCAGCACTTCCATCGCAATCGTGCCCTGGCCCGCGATCACGTCCGGGTCGTCAAACGGATGGACAAAGGTCAGGCCCTGCTTTTTCTCCAGCGCGGCAGCGTGCGTGTAGGCATCGGAATAGCTGTCGCCGTGCAGCACCACCTCACCACCGAACGCGCGCACGGCATCAATCTTGAGTTGCGGTGTGGTGGTGGGCATCACGATGACAGCGCGGCAGCCGAGCTTGTGCGCGCTCAGCGCCACGCCTTGTGCGTGGTTGCCAGCGGAGGCGCAGATCACGCCCTTCTTCAACTGCTCGGGGCTGAGCTGCGCCATCTTGTTGTAGGCGCCGCGCAGCTTGAAGCTGTGCACCGCCTGCTGGTCTTCACGCTTGAGCAGCACCGTGTTGTGCAGGCGCCGGCTTAAGCCCTTGGCCGGCTCCAGCGGCGTCTCCACCGCCACGTCATAGACGCGGGCGGTGAGGATCTTCTTCAGGTAGTCGGCGGGTTTGAGATGGGGGGTTCGGGTAGTCATAAAAATTGGCGGGAAAATGCACTAATGCGTGCCGAAAATCAGGACACCTGCTTTCGTCGCGGCCTTCGTCAAGTCAGCATCAAGTGTCGCCAGCGGCAGGCCACTGCGCAGCGCCAGTTCCAGATAAGCGGCATCGTAAGCCGACAGCTTGTAGCGCCGGGCAAGATTGAGTGTATCGCCCAAGGCGTGGGCCGCCGTTGCTGGATCGGTCACGATGTTGAGCCGCCCCAAGAGGGTGATGAAGCGTTGCGAGTCTGCTTCTGTCACGATGCCTTTGGCTTCGACCTTGGCGACCACATTGGCGATTTCCAGTGCCCACAAGGACGGTACCAGGGCTTGAGATTCCTTTAGCGAGTTCAAAGCCGCATCGGCATACGCCACGCCTGCCGGATTGGTTTCAGGCACCAGCCAGAGCAGCGCGGCCGATGCATCCAGAACAAAACTCATGCCCGCCCTTCGTTGATGAGCACCTTGAGATCGACGCTGCCAACCGGCTTGCGGGCGCGCATGAAGGCCAGCATTTCATCGACGGCTGCGGCGGCATCGGGGTTTTTGTTGTCTTGTGCTGGCACCAGAGCGGCCACGGCCTCGCCCCGAAGGGTGATGGTGTAGCGCTTGCCGGCCTGCACGCCGCGTATCAGTTCTGGCAGCTTGGTCTTGGCTTCGTATGAGCCGACTTCAATGTTCATCGTCAATCCAAATGAGAAGGTGTAGACCAGTATATAGACTGGTCTACTTTAGTCAAGTGCTAGCCTTGTCCAATGAGGTGTGAGCCTGAAGTCGACACGTATTTCCACCCAAATATGAGCCTGAGCGCGGATTTCAGCCGCTGAACTGGTGCCTTGATCATCTAAGGATGGTGATCAACATGGATGAGGCAAAGCTGCGTA
>CAITXW010000295.1 GCA_903896425.1 uncultured beta proteobacterium
AAGTAGTTGCACTGGGTCTCGATCACCAGACCGATGACCTCGCTGCGTTCAATGTCGAGCGCACCGTGCTCAATCAGATGGGCATTGACCACGGTATCAAACCAGCTGTAGTACACGACGTTGTTGACATGCCCATAGACATCGTTGTCCATCCAGCGCGTGCCGATGCTGCGAAACACCTTGTAGGCACTGCGGTCTTCAGCCTGGGGTTTACCGGATTTGTTTTCGCTCATGGGCCCCGATTTTGCCAGTGCGCCGCTGCGACCCCCAGATTTAGCCGGCCGGCAACGGAAAAATCAGGCCGGCAGCATTGTTGCAAGCCCATGACGGCCGCTACTTTCTAGAATTCCTGCTCTAGAATGTTGCATCGCAGCAAAAATCGCTTGCCAGACCGTTTGGCATCCCTATAATTCGACCCATGCTGCACTGCAACATAAACCACGGGAAACCAGGTTTCGGCGCAGATACCCTTTCTACCTCACCCTTTCTGGAGATATTCTTATGTTGACCGTCGAACAAATCCTGGCATCGCAAAAAGCCAACGTCGAAACCCTGATGGGCCTGACTTCCAAAGCCTTTGAAGGCGTGGAGAAGATCATTGAACTGAACATGTCGGCTTCCAAAGCTGCGCTGGCCGAGTCGTCAGACCACGCCAAAGCACTGCTCAGCGTGAAAGACGCGCAAGAACTGATGGCGCTGCAACAGGCCCTGTTCCAGCCACTGGCCGAAAAGACCGCTGCCTACAGCCGTCACCTGTATGACATCGCTTCGGGCTCCACCGCCGAATTCAGCAAGACCGTCGAAGGTCAGGCTGCTGACGCACAAAAGAAATTCATGAGCCTGGTGGACAACGCTGCCAAGAATGCTCCCGCCGGCTCCGATGCCGCTGTTGCCGTGATGAAGAATGCCGTTGCTGCTGCCAGCAACGCGCTCGAGTCCGTGCAAAAGGCTGTCAAGCAGGCGACAGATGTTGCCCAATCAAACTTTAATGCTGTGGCCGCAAATGCCGTAGACGCTGCTAAGCCTGCTTCGAAAAAGCGCTAATTGACCAGGTTGGTGTGAGGTATTTTTGAACAAGCTCTAATTATTTAGGCTTACGCCTGCAAAATAGGGAAAACCCTGAGATACTTCACCTAAGTCAGATTTTTGAGAAACACGAGTTTCTAACGGTTGTCTCCTCGGGTCCTTTCGTAACCTACAGGTTCAGGGATCCCTTAAGGGCTGGTTGCAAGACCAGCCCTTTTTTTATCCGCTAACGGGTGTGCGCAACAGGCGCGCCTCGCGGATCGGCAGATGCAGCAGCGCTGCGCCAATGGCCAGCACAATGTCGATGTACCAGACCCCGTTGTAATTGCCGGTTGCCTCCAGCACCCGGCCACCGAGCCAGGCACCGAGGAAACCGCCGATCTGGTGCGTCAGCAGCACGATCCCAAACAGCGTTGCCATATTCGCGGTGCCAAAGAACTTGGCGATCAGTCCGGCAGTGGGTGGTACCGTGGACAGAAAGGTCAGGCCCATGACCGCCGCAAACGCCAGCACCACGCCCTCGCTCTTGGGCGCCAACAGGAACAGCAGCACCGCCAGCGCCCGTGTCGCATAGACCAGCGACAGCAGTGACTTCATGCGCCAGCGCCCGACCGCCCACCCCATGGCGATACTGCCAACAATGTTGAACAGGCCGAGCACGGCCAGCGACCAGGCACCGTACTGCAGCGGCAGCCCGCACAGCGCGACCACGCCCGGCAAATGCGTGCCCAGAAAAGCGACATGAAAACCGCACACAAAAAATCCCCCAGACAGCATCAGGTAACTCGGGTTGCGCACGGCTTGCGAAATCGCCGCCAGCGCACCAAGCGGCGCCTGCCCGGCGGGCAGCGCATGGCCCGACTGTCCCCGCAGCAGATAGGCCGCCGGTAGTGCCAGCAGCACGATCAAGGCCATCACCTGCATCGCATTGCCCCAGCCGAAAGCCAACATCAGTGCGCCGGCAGTCGGCGCCATCACAAATTGACCGAACGAACCACCGGCATTGACAACGCCGGTGGCCAGCCCGCGCATACGCGTCGGAATCAGGCGTGCGGTGGCCGCCATCAACACCGCCGGGCCGGCAATACCGGCGCCCCCCGCAGCCAGTACGCCGATGGAAAAAATCAAACCGGCGGTGCTGCTCATCCAGGGCGTGATGAAGGTCCCCAGCGCCACCAGCAGGGCGCCGACCAGCAGCACGCGCCCGGCGCCCATGCGATCGGCCATGGCACCGGCAAAAGGCTGCGTCAAACCCCAGCACAACTGACCAAAGGCAAAAGCCAGGCTGATGTTGCCAACACCGAGTCCGGTGGCGGTATTGATCGGACTCAGGAACAGCCCCATGGTCTGGCGTGCACCCATGGTCACGGCAAAGGTGCCAGCCGCTGCCAGCAGCACCAGCCAGGCGGCCACGGCCGGCTTGTTATCGGTCAGCTGCTTATTCATCGCCAGCTCCAGTCGCTGGCGCGAGCAGGTCCAGCGCCTCGTCGATCAGCGTATGCAGGGTCAACAAACGCGGCATGCCGAGCACACGGTTCAGGCTGGTTTGCGCCGCCTTCCAGTGCCGTTGCGCATCCAGGCGCTTGGCGCGACCGTCATCCGTGATGCGGATCAGGCGGCTGCGGCCATCGGCACCACTGGCTGTTTCAACCCAACCGGCTGCGACCAGCGGCTTGAGATTGCGCGTCAGGGTCGAAGCCTCCATCTTCATGGCCTGCGCCAGTGCACCGGGCTGGACGGGTCCGAGTTTGAGGACATGCGAGAGCAGCGAATACTGCGTCGTGCGCAGACCAACACGGGCGAGTTCGGCGTCGTAATGCTGCGTGATGCGCCGCGTCAACTGCCGCAGTTTGAAATTGGTGCAGCCCTGCAGGCGAGCGCCAGCCGGCTGATCCGGAACAAGTGTGGTGGTGTTCATGCAGACGATTGTAGCTACAATGCTTGTATATACAACCTTCATCAGGGATCAGAATTCGCATGAGCAAGATAAACCACCTCGAAGCCTGGCTGGCGCAGGAAGACCTCATCCGAAAAACTATGGACGCCGGCCCCGGACCGGGTGTTGCCACGGCGCAGCAGATTGCCGGCAAGACCGGCCTGGAAGTCATGCAAGCGCTGTTGCGTGGCGAACTGCCCTACGCGCACATTGCGCAGACGCTGGACTTCACCCTGATCGAAGTCAGTCATGGCCACGCCACGTTTCAGGGAACACCGGGCCAGGCCCACCTCAACCCCATGGGCACGGTGCACGGCGGCTGGTTTGCCACGCTGCTCGATTCAGCCCTTGGCTGCGCCGTCCATACCCGCATGACACCAGGCCTCGCCTACACCACAGCGGAACTCAGCGTCAACATGGTGCGTGCCCTGACACCCAAGGTCAGTCGCGTGCGCGCCCAAGGCCGGGTCATTCACTGCGGGCGCCAACTCGCCACGGCTGAGGGCCGGCTTATCGGCCCTGACGGCACGCTCTACGCCCATGCCACCACGACCTGTCTGGTGTTTCCACTTGCGCCACAATAAGAACTTATACAAGTTCTAAGCCCATGAGATTCCTCCACACCATGCTGCGCGTCGGCAACCTGCAACGCTCGATTGATTTCTACACCCAGATACTGGGCATGCAACTGCTGCGTCAAACCGAGAACCCGCAGTACAAGTACACGCTGGCCTTCGTCGGCTACGGCGCAAATCCGGAACACGCAGAAATCGAACTCACCTACAACTGGGGTGTCGATTCGTATGAACAGGGAACGGCTTTTGGCCACATTGCGCTGGGCGTGCCCGACGTCTACGCTGCCTGCGAGAAGATCCGCGCTGCCGGCGGCAACATCACACGCGAAGCCGGTCCCGTCAAGGGCGGCAGCACCGTCATCGCTTTTGTCACCGACCCCGACGGTTACAAGATCGAATTGATCGAACGCAAGCTGTAACGCACGACTATTTCAGGTTGCGCGTTGGCGCCGTGACAGTTTGCCAGGTTGCGACAACGTCGCCAGCTTGCCTATACTGCGGCCATGACCTCTCTTGCCGATCTCCGCAAAAGCTACGAACGCGCCGAACTCAGCGAGGACGCCTCCCACAGCGACCCGCTGCTGCAGTTTGAACAATGGCTGCAGGAAGCCATCGCAGCCGAGGTTCCCGAACCCAACGCCATGACGCTGGCCACCGTGGCCAGCAACCTGCGCCCATCGACCCGCGTGGTGCTGATCAAAGGCTACGACGCGCGCGGCATCAGCTGGTATACCAACTATGACAGCCGCAAGGGCCAGGAACTCGGCGGCAACCCCTACGCCGCGCTGCAATTCCATTGGGTCGAACTCGAGCGCGTGGTGCGCATTGAAGGGCTTGTTGAAAAAGTCAGCGCCGAAGAAAGCGATGCCTACTTTGACAGCCGCCCGCTGGACTCGCGCATCGGCGCCTGGGCTTCCCCGCAAAGCGAAGTCATCAGCGGACGCGGCGTGCTGGTGGCCAATGCGGCCAAATACGGCGCGAAATTCCTGCTACGCCCACCGCGCCCGCCACACTGGGGCGGCTACCGCCTCAAGCCCGAGCAATGGCAGTTCTGGCAAGGCCGCAAGAGCCGATTGCACGACCGCTTGCGCTACACGCAGGACGGCAGCGGTTCAGACGGGAAACCGCTCTGGCTGCGCGAGCGGTTGGCGCCCTGAACGAATTCGTCATCGCGGATCTGCCCCGTATTACGCTACGCTTCATACGGGCTACACAGCACCCAGAAAATGCATCACCAGCGACACCGTCAGCATGGCCAGTAGTGTTGATACCGCCACGGCGGCAGTGACCAGTTCCTGCGCTACCTGGTAGCGCTGCGAAAACAGAAACACGTTGGCACCAATCGGCATGGATGCGGCAACAATCATCACCGACAGCGCTAGGCCGCTCAAACCCAGCAACCAGGACAGCAGCGCCACCAGCGCCGGGAACGCCAGATTCTTGATCAGCGCCAGTCCCAGCGCACCCTTCAGGTTGGCTCCCACACGCACCTGGGTCAGCGTGACGCCGACCAGCAGCAGCGCGATCGGTCCAAACGCATTTCCCAGCAGCACCAGTGGCTTGTCAACAATCTCCGGCAACACCCAACCAGTTTGCGCAAACAGCAAACCGACCATGATCGGCAACGGCACCGGGTGAAAAATCCCGTTGCGCACGGCGGCCAGCACGGTCAGCGCCATGTGCTGCGAAGCGTGTTGTCCGGATGCCGCCGCCTCGCGCGCCACGGCCAGTTCCAGCACCACCGTCGCCAGGGTCAGCAAGACCAGCGCATGCACCGAGATCAACGTGAACAACACGACCAGACCGGCCTGGCCGTAGGCAAGACCCACCAGAGGCACACCGATCATCACCGTATTACTGAAAGTAGCGGCCAGCGCCAGCACGGTGGCGCGGCGCGTGAAACCCTGCCACACCAGCACCGCGGCAAACAGCAGCGTGGCGGCCACAAAGTACATGGCCACCGGCCTGAAATCGAGTTGCTCGACATGCACCGTGCTCATGGTGCGAAACAGCAGCGCCGGTGTCAGCACCATGAACACCAGATTCGACAGGTCCTTGCACGCCTCCGGTCTGATCCATCCAGCGCGCCCCGAAATGAAGCCGATGGCAATCAGCAGCACAACCGGCAACAAGGCCGAGATCACCGGGTTGTTCATGCTCAGGCTCCCAGCAGCGCGCCGCTGCGATAAGCCGTGGCACCGGCGATCTTGCCAATCTCGCCACCCGCGTGCACATAGCGCTCACGGATGCGGGCATAGAACACGCCAGCAACGCCGGCCAGTACACGCTGCGTCTGTCCGGCAATCGGGTCAATGACCTCCGCCACCAGATCCCCAACCTGCAAGACGGCTCCGACCTCGGCCGCGAACACCACAAGGCCGGGTGTGACCGCCGTCAGCGTCTCAGAGCCGGCCAGCGGCGTCGGCTGGCACTTGAGCGCCGGCAGTTCCGGGGCGCGCTCACACGCAATCACCCCCACGTGTTGCAGCCAAGCAAACAGGGCCTGCGCATCGGCTTGCGCGCTGGCGTGGCTGACGTCGGCTTCCCCGCGCAACTCGATCGTTGTGCTGCAACAGGCCTGCGGCAACGCTACGCTGCGCCCGCCAGCCTTGAGCGCGTCGGCCAGTTGCCACCAGACTCCGGAGAGACTCTCGTCAAACGACCAGGCGCCAGAACTGCGCGCCAGCAAAATCGCCTCACTGCCCAGAAGACGTGCCAACGGCGCGAGTTGCGGCCAGCAATTGTCTTCCGTGTAGAAGTGCATGACGGATTCGCAGTCGCAGTGCAGATCGAGCACGTAGTCGGCATCGTGCGCCAGCAGCAGCAGCGTGCGGCGCAGGCTTTGCAGTTCGCTTGCCGGCTGCCAATTTTGCAGATACTTGCCAATGGCCTGGCGCACCTGCGTCACGTTGGCTGACGCATCCTGCCCCAATGTCTCGCGTAGGCCCGGCTCGATCGCCTTGGCCAGATCGGGGTAGTGCCGGTTGAAGTTCTCGGCGCTGGCAAATTCAAAGCGCCCCATCGCCTTGTGGTCCAGGCGCTGCGCCAAGCCGATCGGGTTGGCCAGCGGCAGCAGAACGATTTCGCCGCGCACCTGCCCGGCAGCGTCGGCCGCTTCCAGCAGCGCGCGCAAATGATGCGCAACCAACATGCCGGGCAGTTCTTCAGCGTGCAGACTAGCCTGCAGATACACCTTGGGGCCGCAGCCCTTGTTGCCAAAGTGAAAACTGGTCAGCGTCTTGTGGCTGCCCAGGCTGTTGCTGAGCAGGGGATGGTCGGTGCGTTGCATGGAAGTCGAATATTGCGCCGCCAAAAAGGCGTCGTGAGCGGCATTGTCTCAGTTCCCGCCTAAACTCGGGCGCTCGCCGCTGCCTGGCGCGCCACTGGAGCCTCCTCTTTGCCCTATTCCCATCTGCTGCTCGCCCTCTCGGTCGTCTTTGTCTGGGGCACCAACTTCGTGGTGATCCGCTGGGGGCTCGACGGCCTGCCGCCGTTTCTGTTCGCCACGCTGCGCTTCACCCTCTCTGCCC
>CAITXW010000296.1 GCA_903896425.1 uncultured beta proteobacterium
AACTCCTTTCCGATAACGGTCAATTCCATGTGCCGTGTGGTGCGATCGATCAGCTTCAGACCCAGACCCAGCTCGAGTTTCTGGATTCTGCGTGTCAGCGCCGCCTGTGTGATGCTCAGTTTGTCAGCGGCCTTATTGAAGGCACCGAGTTCGGCTACATACACAAAAGCTTGAATGCCGTCGAAATCAATTTTCATGACAATTTATTGTTTGGTGCACAGGTATTGAGGACCGTTCAATTATCTGCGCCCGCTTACGCCAGCAAAGCCATCACGGCCAACCGCATCACGTCGCGGGCTTGCGCCAGCGCAAGCCCCTGTTCGCGTCGCAGTCTGATCCAGGTCTCAAAGCTCAGCACCAGATCGAGCGCGTTGAGCAACGTGCTGTTCTTCGCCACCGCTGCCGGCAGCAGGCGTTGCAGCAAATCACGTTGTTGCCTGGCCGAGTCCATGAGGTTTTGCGTCAGAAAGGCCGATTCATGGCGGTGCACCTGGCTCGCCAGGTACATGGCTGCGGTACTTTCGTAAAAGTCACTGCGAATCTCGATGCTCTGCAGAACGCGCTCCTGCCATGTCGATCCACTCAGGCGTATTTTCAACAAGGGCTGAACTTTCAATTCCAGATCGGTATTGATCTCGCGGTAGAGCGAGTCCATGTCGTCGAAATGGCGAAACACCGTGCGCAGACCCACATCCGCCCGCATCGCCACTTGTTCCGCAGTGGGCGAGAGAACGCCTTCGTAAGTCAGCGCCGTCAGCGCTTGCAAAATCTTCTTGCGCGTGGCGACACTGCGCTTGAGCCGGCCGTCGCTTGTGGACTGTGCAACAGGTGCCCCGTTGGGCGGGATTGCAGTTGTATTCATGCCGCAATTCTATTGGCACGCAGCGTGGCAAATCAACCCGAATCCGGGCTGGTACACCGCTGCAGCTGCATCTTTCAATTTTGGGGTATTCACCTATTCGCAATCACCTGAAAACAATAGACACTTACCATGCCACAATATATAAACCGGCTTGCGCAGCAAGAAAGTGCGCTTGTCCAACCTGCTGATGCTGAACATGAAAATCCTGCGCACCCCTGACGCCCGTTTCGACAATCTGCTTGACTGGCCCTTCGCACCGCACTACACCGAGATCACCGACGCCGCCAGCGGCCAGACGCTGCGCCTGGCCTGTGTCGATGAGGGCCCACGCGATGGGCGCACGGTGCTGCTGCTGCACGGCGAGCCGAGTTGGTCGTACTTGTATCGGCACATCATCGCCAAACTGGTCGGATCAGGCCACCGTGTCGTCGCCCCGGATCTGATCGGCTTTGGCCGCTCCGACAAGCCGGCCGAGCGCACGGACTACAGCTACGAACGCCACGTGGCCTGGCTGAGCAGTTGGCTCACGGCGATGAACCTGCAGAACGTGACGCTGTTCTGCCAGGACTGGGGCGGCCTCCTGGGCCTGCGACTGGTAGCAGCCTATCCCGAGCGTTTCGCCGGCGTGGTCGTCGCCAACACCGGGCTGCCGGTGGGCAAGCCCGTGAGCGAGGGCTTCATGCAGTGGCTGGCCTTCAGCCAGAGTACGCCCGACTTGCCAATCGGCCAGATCATGTCCTTGGGCACCCAACGCACGCTCAGCCCGCAGGAAGTGGCGGCCTACGAAGCGCCCTTCCCTGACGCCAGTTACAAGACCGGCGCCTGCCAGTTCCCCGCACTCGTGCCGATCACGCCGCAACACGCCTCAGTGGCCGAGAACATGGCCGCCTGGGCCGTGCTGTCGCAATTCAACAAGCCCTTCGTCACCGCCTTCAGCGATAACGACAAGATCACCCGAGGCGGGGACGTGCCGTTCCTGAACCGGATTCCGGGGACCAAGGGACAAACCCACGTCACGATCAAAGGCGCGCACTTCCTGCAGGAAGACAGCCCGGATGAGGTCGCAGCGGTCATCGAAGCGGTGTCGGCGCGCAGCTGATCGAAATTTCGGCGAATCTTGGCGATGCGGGTCGTCATTGCGGACTTCCCTGCCATACTGTGACGCACGTCGTTGGGTTGTCGCCTTGCACAACTCCGAAGCCAGCACAAGATGAATCCCGATTTCCCCATCCGCTATATCAATCCGGTGTTTCGCCCACCCAGCGAAGCGCAGTCGTTGATCCTGCCCGTTACCAACGGCTGCTCCTGGAACAAGTGCACGTATTGCGAGATGTACACAGCGCCGCAAAAAAAGTTTGCCGCCCGCGATGAGCAGGAGAGCCTGGATACGATCCGGCGCTGCGGCGAACAGTACGGCGACCAGGTGCAGCGCGTCTTTCTGGGTGATGGCGACGCCCTGGTGCTGTCAACACGGCGCCTGATGACGCTGCTGACGGCAATCCGCGCGCATCTGCCCCGGGTACGCCGCATATCGAGCTACTGCCTGCCGCGCAACCTGCGCAGCAAATCGGTGGCCGACCTGCTCGAACTGCGCGAAGCCGGTTTGACACTGGCCTACGTCGGCGCCGAATCGGGCGATGACGAGGTGCTGCAAAAGGTCAACAAGGGCGAGACTTTCGAGACTACCCGTGATGCGCTGGACAAGCTCGGCGCTGCCGGCATCGCGCGCTCGGTGATGCTGCTCAACGGCCTGGGCGGCCCTTTGCTCTCAAAACAGCACGCAGAAAATTCGGCGCGCTTGCTCAACCTGACGCAACCGGAATTTGCGGCCACGCTGGTGGTGAGTTTTCCGCAGGGCGAGCAACGATTCCGTCAGGATTTTCCGCAGTGGCGAGCAATGGACCAGCAGGGACTCTTCGTCGAGATGGAACAACTGCTGCAAGCGCTGGAGCTCAAGCGCACGGTGTTCCGCAGCGACCATGCGTCGAACTGGCTGGTCCTCAAGGGCGTGCTGGGCGCCGAAAAAGAGCGGCTGCTGCAGGAGGTCCGAAACGCCATCGGGCGCCCCGAGGCCGCTGCGTTGCGCGCCGCCTGGCAGCGCGGTCTGTAGCCTGCAAGCGCCGAAGCCGAAAGCGGCAAAATGGCGGCACGATCCACACCAAGGACACATCAATGGAAAGTCTGGACCATAGCGTATTGCGCAACGCGCTTGATTGGCATGAGGCCGGCCACCGTGTCAGCCTGGTCACTGTCGTGCAAACCTGGGGCAGCGCGCCGCGGCCACCGGGTGCGTTGCTGGCGATTCGCGACGATGGCGTGGTGAGTGGCTCGGTCTCGGGCGGTTGCGTCGAAGATGATTTGATTGCACGCACGCAAGCACAATTGCGCAGCAGTGATACAGCGGCAGAAGCGGACAAGCCCGCCGTGATCGCCTACGGTGTGACACAGGAAGAAGCAGCGCGCTTTGGCCTGCCTTGCGGCGGCAGCCTGCGTCTGGTGCAGGAAACACTGCTGGAAGCCAATTGGGTGGCGCAATTGCTGTCGCGCATTGAACAGCACCAGTTGGTGGCGCGCACCCTGGACATGGCCACTGGCGCGGTGCGCTTGCATGACGCCACAAGGGGTCAGGCGCTACAGTTTGACGGCGCCACACTGACCGCTGTGTTCGGGCCGAAGTGGCGTTTGCTGCTGATCGGTGCGGGGCAGATTTCACGCGCCGTGGCGCAAATGGCCAGCCTGCTCGATTTTGAAGTTCTGTGCTGCGACCCGCGCGAGGAATATGCCAGCAACCTGGCCGCTGAACTTCCCGCCGTGCGCCTCATCGCTGGCATGCCCGATGACGTGGTGCGCGAATTGCCAGTCGACGCCCACACCGCCATCGTGGCCCTGACGCACGACCCCAAACTCGACGACATGGCCTTGCTCGAAGCACTCAAGTCAGACACCTTTTATGTCGGCGCGCTGGGCTCGCGCCTGAACCAGCAAAAGCGCAAGCAGCGCCTGGCCGAGCACTTCGATCTCACGGCCGACGAGTTGGCGCGTCTGCACGGCCCGGTCGGTCTCGCACTCGGCGCCCGAACACCAGCCGAGATCGCACTGTCCATCATGGCCGAGATCATTCTGGTCAAGAACGGCGCAGCGTCGCCCTTACCGAGGAGCGCTGACGGCATGACGCAGCGCGTGTGCACCTGAATGCGCCCACGGTCCTGATCCTGGCATCAGGACGCGGCGAACGCTTCATCGCCTCGGGCGGCAGCGGCCCCAAATTGCAGGCGCAGCTCGGCAACAAGACCGTGCTGCAGCACACGCTGGACGCCGTGCGCGCGAGCGCCCTGCCCTGGCACCTTGAGGACGCCGGCCACCCTGGCATGGGCGACTCGATTGCAGCGGCCGTTCGCGCCACAGCACAGGCCAGTGGCTGGTTGATCCTGCCGGCTGACTTGCCGCTGATCCAGCCCGAGACTCTGCGTCGTGTTGCCACCGCGCTGGCCGACCATGATGTGCTTATTCCGGTCTACAGGGGACAGCGCGGCCACCCCGTCGGTTTTTCTGCACGCTGCGGTTCGGCGCTGAGTAGTCTCCACGGTGAGGGCGGTGCAGCCAGCGTCGTTCGCCTTTATGCTGCGTTGGAATTAACGGTTGACGATATCGGCTGCGTCAGCGATATTGACACGGTTGACGACCTGCGCGCAGCTGAACAACGGCTGCTCGGTACTTAAGCGAGGGCAACCATGAGCCACTATTCCTTGAACATCAACGGCGTGCTGCGCCAGGTCGAGGCCGCACCCGAGACACCGCTGCTCTGGGTGCTGCGTGACCAGCTTGATCTGCCGGGCACCAAGTTCGCCTGTGGTGTGGGCACTTGCGGCGCCTGCACCGTGCTTCTGAACGGCGTGCCGACACGCGCCTGCATGACGCCCATCTCCACCGTCGGGCGCAAGCAGGTGCTCACGATTGAAGGGCTGGACGCGAAGGGCGCGCACCCACTGCAAACCGCGTGGCAGGAACTCGATGTGCCGCAGTGCGGCTACTGCCAGAGCGGCCAGATCATGACGGCGGCAGCGCTGCTGAAAGAAAACCCGAACCCGAGCGACGCCGAGATCGACGACGCCATGGCCGGCAACCTGTGCCGCTGCGCAACCTATGTGCGCATCCGCGCCGGCATTCACCGCGCCGCTGAAATCACGCTCCAGAAGAAGGAGGGCGCATGAATAAGCTTTCTGATCTCACGGCGGCAATGAATGGACCGGACCGGCGCAGCTTCATGCGCCAGTCGCTGCTCGGTGGCAGTGGCCTTGTGCTGGGCTTTTACCTGCAGCCGCTGGGTGCGGCGGACGCCATCGTCAAGCCCGGCGCTGCGGCGGGTTTCAAGCCCAACGCTTTCATCCATATTTCCGAACAAGGCGTCGTCACGCTGGTCTCCAAGCAACCGGAGATCGGCCAGGGCATCAAGACCTCGCTGCCGATGGTGATTGCCGAAGAACTGGGAGTGAACTGGAAAGACGTGCGCATTGTGCAAGGCGATCTCGATCCGGCCTACGGTGGCCAGAGCGCCGGCGGCTCGACTTCGACACCGAACAACTACAACAACTTCCTCAAGCTCGGCGCCACTGCGCGCACCATGCTCATACAAGCTGCGGCGCAGACCTGGCAGGTGCCGGTCAGCGAGTGCGTGGCCGCCAACAGCGCGGTGCAGCATCTGCCGAGCCAGCGCAGCCTGGGCTACGGCCAACTGGCGGCCAAAGCGGCGACGCTGCCGGTGCCGGCGGCCGATACCGTGCAACTCAAGAATCCGAAGGACTACAAGCTGCTCGGCACGCGCATCGGCGGTGTCGACAACCTGGCCATCGTCACCGGCAAGCCGCTGTTTGGCATCGACGTGCGCCTGCCCGGCATGCTGTACGCGGTGTATGAGAAATGCCCGGCTTTTGGCGGCAAGGTGATCAGCGCCAACATCGACGCGATCAAGGCCCTGCCCGGTGTGCGCGATGCCTTCGTCATCGCGGGCACGAACAACCTCAATGGGCTGATGCCAGGGGTGGCCATCGTCGCCGAAACGACCTGGGCGGCATTGAGCGCGCGCCGGCAGCTCAAGGTGAACTGGGACGAAGGTGCAGTGGCCCAGCAAAGCTGGGATGGCTTCGTGGCGCAGGCACAGGCGCTCTCGAAACAGCCGGGCAGCGTGCCCTTGCGCAAGGACGGCGACCCAATGGGCGCATTTGCTGCCGCTGCGAAAACGGTGGAGGCCGCCTACAGCTACCCCTTCGTCTCGCACGCCAGCTTCGAGCCGCAGAACTGCACGGCCTGGTTCCGCGACGGCGCGCTGGAGCTCTGGGCGCCGACACAAAATCCGGCAGCCGGGCAGAACCTGGTGGCCAGCACGCTGGGCATTGCCAAGGAAAAAATAACGCTGCACATCATCCGCAGCGGCGGTGGCTTTGGCCGTCGTTTGAGCGCCGACTACATCGTCGAGGCTGCGGCAATTGCGCAGCGCGTGGGCGCACCGGTCAAGCTCACCTGGTCGCGCGAAGACGATCTGCGCCACGACCACTACCGCGCCGGCGGCTTTCATTTCCTGCGCGGCGCGCTCGATGGCAAGGGCCAACTGAGCGCCTGGCACAACCACTTTGTCACCTTTGCAAACCGCATCACGCGCGACGGCCAATCCGTGTTGCAGCCGGGCAGCGGCGCCAGCCTCTCGGGTGACGAGTTTCCCGGGCGCTGGGTTGCCAACTGCCTGCTGGAGCAGACGCCGATGGAGTGCGGCATTCCGATGGGGCCCTGGCGGGCGCCGGGCAGCAATGTCTTTGCCTGGGTCTTCCACAGTTTCATCGACGAGTTGGCGCACGCGGCGGGGCGCGATCCGCTCGAATTTCGTCTGGAACTGCTGGGAAACAAGGACATCCAGCCTGGCACTGGCGAGCGCGGCGTTCCCTACAACGTGGCGCGCATGCGCAAGGTGCTGACCGAGGTCGCAGCCAAAGCCGATTGGGGCCGCAAGAAGTTCCCGCGCGGACAGGGTCAGGGCATTGCCTTTCACTTCAGCCACCGTGGCTACGTGGCCGAAGTGGCCGAAGTCACGGTATCTAAAGCGGGTGAGTTAAAAGTGGACCGGGTCGTGGTGGTGACGGACATCGGCTCACAGATCGTGAATCTGAGCGGCGCTGAAAATCAGGTGCAAGGCTCGGTGATCGACGGCCTTGGCACGCTGATGTTTGCCGAACTCGACATCGAGCGCGGGCGCATCGTGCAGCGAAACTTTACCGACTACCCGCTACTGCGCTTCCCCGATGCGCCAATGAAGATCGAGGTGCATTTCGTGAAGTCCGACCAGCCCGTGACGGGTCTGGGAGAGCCGGCTTTTCCGCCGCTGGCGCCCGCTGTCTGCAACGCAATTTTTGCCGCCACCGGTAAACGTGTGCGCCAGTTGCCGCTGAGTCGCACCGACCTGAGTTGGCGTTGAACGATCCGGGTTTTAGCCGCCGGCGCGCTTGACGACCAGGCCCTGCGCCTTGAGCAGTTCGACGATGCGGTCACGGTGATCGCCCTGCACTTCGATCACACCGTCCTTCACTGTGCCACCGGAACCGCAAGCGGTCTTGAGTTGCTTGCCCATGGCAGCCAAGGCCACAGCATCCAGCGCGAGCCCGTTCACCAGCGTCACACCCTTGCCGGCGCGGCCCTTGGTCTGAATCGACACGCGCACCACGCCGTCCGATGGTGGCCCTTTGGGTGCGGCATGGCAGCGGCAGTTGGCAACCGGCTGCCGACAGACCGGGCACATGCGGCCGGCATCGGTGGAATAGACCAGGCCAGTGCCTGTGAATCTGGACTTCATGAACGCATCACCGACCTGAGGCTCAGCGGGTGGCCGAGCCCTGCTCGCGTTGCGGCTGATGCCGCTCGCCCTGCGCTTGCGCTGGCTGCGGCCGGCTCTGCGGACGCTCAGCCGGCTGTTGCAGCTGCGGTCGCATCGGTGGCTGCGTCAGGGGCGCTGCTGGGCGTTGGGCATCGGGCGGCCGAACGCCGGGTTGCCCTGGCGGATGAGCGCCTGGCGGCCGAACTTCCGGCGCGTGCGGCCGCTGGCCACCGGGGGGTCGGTGGCCGGGCGGCGGTGGACGATGACCCTCCGGCACGAATCGAGGTGGCGGCAAGCGGCGGATCCACAGTGAGCGCTGCGGATACCAGGGGCGCCCCACATAGTGGTTGTCCCAATAACTGCCCAGGCTGAACGCAACGATGCCAATGCCAATCAGGGCACCGTAATTGAGCACGGGAACACGCGAGCCCTGATACGAATAAACGATATTGCCGGCATAGACCCAGCCACGCTCCTGTCCGACGATGACGTCGCACCAGCGGTAGTCGCTCAGACACGCTTGCACGTCCACCATCACCCCCGGCATCAAGGTAGCGATCACCGGGTAATCCGTGGCGGGACCGGCGCGCAAGTGGACCTGCTTTGCGGCATACGCCATTTCGGCATTCGCGCATGCCGGCACCAGCGCAAGTGCCGCTGCCAAATAACCCAACACTTTGAGATGTTTCATTGCTTGCCTCCTATGGAATCAAGAATACCGTCAGGGTACCAGACCGAGCGCATGCATGTAATCGCCCTGCACCATCAGTGAATCCCAATCCGGCGCCGGCAGACGCGCCAGCAGCGCGCGACGCCGCTCCTCACTGGCCTCCTGCGGTTGCCAGACGCCTTTGAGCTGCGCTTGTGTCAACTCATCAATCAGGATATCGGGGGCACGGCCAGCGCCTTCGCTGCTGGCGAGCGACTGGTTGCACAACAGCACCATGTCACAGCCGGCCTGCAGGGCTGCCACGGCGGCCTGCGCATGGCTGACCGGCTCGCCGTCGAGCACGCGCGCGCCGGCCATGGAGAGGTCATCGCTGAAGATGGCGCCACCAAAACCAAGCTGGCCGCGCAGGATGTCGCCCAGCCATTTGGATGAAAAGCCAGCGGGGCGCGCGTCCACTTTCGGGTAAATCACATGTGCCGGCATGACGCTGGAAAGCGCAGTGCTGAGCCAAGCATAGGGTGCGGCGTCTTCGGCCAGAATCGCCTTCAGACTGCGCTTGTCAACCGGGATATCGGTATGCGAATCGGCCTTGACAAAACCGTGCCCCGGAAAATGCTTGCCGCAATTGGCCATGCCACTTTGCAGCAGACCATGCATCAGGCTCTTGGCAAGCAGGGTCACGATGCGGGAATCACGCGCAAAAGCGCGGTCGCCAATGACACTGCTCTCACCATAATCAAGGTCGAGCACCGGCGTGAAACTCAAGTCAACGCCACAGGCGCGCAATTCCGAACCCAGCACAAAGCCACAGGCCGTGGCGGCATTGCTGGCGCGCATGGCACCTTTGCCTGCAGTGCCTTTGTCGTCGTTGAACCAGAGCTCTCCTAGCGCGCGCATCGGCGGCAAATGCGTAAAACCATCGGTCTTGAAGCGCTGCACGCGTCCGCCTTCGTGGTCAACACAGATCAGCAGGTCTTTGCGCAGCTTTTTGATGTCACGGCAAAGCGCCGTGAGTTGTTCGCGGTCCTGCCAGTTGCGGGCAAACAGGATGAGACCGCCAACCAGCGGGTGTTTCAGGCGTTGCCGGTCAATCTTGGCGAGGCTCAGGCCGGCTATATCAATGATGAGAGGTGCGTGTTGTGTCATGAAGCTATCTTGTGAAAAAGCAATGGTCAGCGAGACTTTTAATTCGTCGATCGCCCTGAATCAGCCGGCATTTCAACGACGCAAAAGCTGGCGGCATAGTCGGTCTCATCGGTGACGCTGACATGGGCGGTGAGCTTGCGCGCATCAAACCAGTCCTTGAGTGCGCCGTGCAGCACGATGGTCGGTTTGCCGGCCTGCGCGTGCTCACGCGGCAACTTGCCGATCTCGCACAAACGCCAACTCATGGGCATGACCATGCCCAGCCCGATGGCCTTGCTAAAGGCTTCCTTGGCGCTGAAGCGCGTTGCCAGGTAGCGCACACCGCGCTCGGGCCAGCGCGCACTGCGCGCCTGCCAGGTGGCGAACTCGACCTCGCTCAGAATCCGGTGTGCAAAGCGGTCACCGTGGCGCTCCAGGCTGGCGCGGATGCGGCGCACGTCGCAGATATCGGTGCCAATGCCGTAGATCATGACTGAGCGTCATCGATGCAACGCAGATAGTCGCGCACCGTGGCGCCGTAGCCCAACTCCAGCGCGTCGGCGATCAGTGCATGACCAATGGACACTTCCGCCACACCCGGCACGCGCCGGATGAAGGCGGTCAGGTTGTCGCGGTTCAAGTCGTGGCCGGCGTTGACGCCCAGGCCCGCATCGCGTGCGGCCTGCGCTGCCGCGGCAAAGCGCAGCAGTTGCGCTTCCTGTTGCGCCGTGCCCCACGCCGCCGCATAGGGCTCGGTGTAGAGTTCAACGCGGTCCGCACCCAGGGCGCGGGCCGCCGCCATGGCCTGCGGCTCAGCGTCCATGAACAGGCTGACACGCACGCCAAACTCATGCGCGCGCGCTATCAGGGGTGCCAGACGCGCACTGTCCTGCTCCAGATTCCAACCGTGGTCGCTGGTGAACTGCCCCTCTGAATCGGGCACGAAAGTGCATTGATGCGGCCGGTACTGTTCAATAAAACGCATCAGGTTTTGCGTTGGATTGCCCTCGATGTTGAACTCGCGGTCCGGCCAGGCTTTCATCAAGGCTGCGATCTCACGCACATCATCGGCGCGGATGTGGCGCTCGTCGGGTCGCGGATGCACTGTAATGCCATCGGCGCCCGCTTCCAGGC
This sequence comes from uncultured beta proteobacterium, assembly GCA_903896425.1. Classification (GTDB taxonomy): domain Bacteria; phylum Pseudomonadota; class Gammaproteobacteria; order Burkholderiales; family Burkholderiaceae_C; genus Rhodoferax. Next base: position 10,651 of record CAITXW010000296.1, read on the forward strand.
ACAGGGTGGCTGCGCGCATGACGCTGGGAATGCCGAGGTGGCGCGTATTGCGCACCATCGCCACTTTGTTGACGTTGACAGAAAGCGCTGTCTTTTGCTTGTTCATAAGGCTTGTAGGGATTGCAGATCAATCATCATCTGGCGGGTGCGCAGCGTGTTGACACCGCAATGGTAATTCAGCAGCGTGCGCAACTGTGGCTTCAACTCAGCCATGACCTCGGAACAGGCGCGCAGCGTGGCCAGGAACGG
>CAITXW010000297.1 GCA_903896425.1 uncultured beta proteobacterium
GGCTTCCACCAACTTCGCCGGCAAATCGCAGGCCGGCAAATACGGCGATGCGGTGGAAGAAATCGACTGGAGCGTTGGCCAGATCGTCGCCGCGCTGGACCGCGCCGGTGTCAGCGACAACACCTTGCTCATTTTTACCAGCGATAACGGACCCTGGTTTGAAGGCAGTCCGGGCGTTTTGCGTGGCGGCAAAGGCCAGTCCATGGACGGCGGCTTCAAAGTGCCTTTCATTGCCAAGTGGCCCAAGCGCATCAAAGCCAACTCAGACTCGGCCGAACTGATGACCAATCTGGACATCTTCCCGACCCTGCTCGACCTGGCCGGTCTGGAGCAGCCGAGTGACCGCGTGATCGACGGTGTCAACGTGCTCGGGCTATTGACGGGCACAGTGCCGAAGTCGCCGCGTGAGGCCTTCTTCTACTACCACTACGACGAGTTGCAAGCGGTGCGCATGGGCACCTGGAAATACATTCGCAGAACCAACCGCTACGTCTGGCCAATCCCGCTCGACGCCGAGGCCATCTCGCGCAAGTTTGGCACCAAACAACTCGGCAGCGAGCGCGCACCTTTGCTCTACGACTTGCGCCGCGACCCGGGTGAGCGCTACAACCTGATCGCCACCTACCCCGATATTGCCGCCCGGCTGGAAAAAGCCATGGTGGCCTGGGAGGCCAAAAACCAGAAAAATCCGCGCGGCTTTTCCGCGCTGGCGACCTGACGCTGTGCCATCCAAAAAGTGACGAGATCCGCATGACAACCGACACCGTCAATCGACGTGGCTTGCTGAAGAAAGTGGCCTGGGCGGCAGCGGCCGCAACAGGCGCGGGCGCTTTGGGGACCGAAGCCTATCTACTACTCAAACGCCGTTCCATGGACGATCTCTATGGTCCGTATCCGGAGCGCTCGGCGCTCAAGCCGCTGCGCCTCGTCGATGCCAAAGCCGAGAAGCCCAATGTCATCGTCATCTACACCGATGACCTGGGCTACGGCGACCTCGGCTGCTACGGTAGCAAGTCGATTCGCACGCCGCATATTGACCGCCTGGCCAAGGCGGGGATGCGCTTTAGCGACTACTACGCCTGCAGCGGCGTCTGTTCGCCTTCGCGCGCCGGTTTGCTGACCGGGCGCTACCCGTTTCGCTCCGGCATGACGGGCAACCCCTATCCGGCCGACGAAGCCCTGGGCCGGGTGCTGGTGCGCAACCTGGGCGGGCAAATGTCAGCGCTGGGCACGATGGACTTGCACGAGGGTTATGCCACCAGTGGGCTGTCGGACAAAGAGCTGTGCATCGCAGCCGGGCTGAAGGTGGCGGGCTACCGCACAGCCATGGTTGGCAAATGGCATTTGGGCGACTTTGGCAAGCAGCCCGAATTTCATCCGCTGCGCTTTGGCTTTGACAGCTATTACGGCGTGCCGCACGCCAGCGGCATGCGACCCTGCCCGCTCTACCGCAACGAGACCAAGCTCAAGGACGACATCCTGGACGTCCTGGGCGATCTGACCGGCCTCTATACCGCCGAAGCAATCAAGTTCATCGAGAGCGCCAAAGACCAACCCTTCTTCCTCTACCTGGCGCACACCTTTCCGCACCAGCCGCTGGCGGCGTCTGCCAACTTTGCCGGCAAATCCAAAGGCGGCAAATACGGCGACACCGTGGAAGAAATTGACTGGAGCGTGGGCCAGATCGTTGACGCGCTGGACCGTGCCGGTGTCAGCGACAACACGCTGGTGATTTTTACCAGCGACAACGGTCCCTGGTTTGAAGGCAGCGCCGGCAACCTGCGTGGTGGCAAGGGCCAGTCGCTGGA
>CAITXW010000298.1 GCA_903896425.1 uncultured beta proteobacterium
AAGCAGGCGCAGTAATAATCGGCATCAAGCCGCGAGCGAGGGCGCGCCGGATCATCATGCGCAAATGGCATTGATCCGGCAATCTCGGGATTTGCAGGGTCTGTATCAGTCATTTTCAAGGAGTTCATCATGTCCGTCGCCCAACCAGCCTACAAGCGTATCTTGCTCAAGCTGTCGGGTGAGGCCCTGATGGGCGATGACCAGTACGGCATCAATCGGGCCACCATTGTTCGCATGGTGGAAGAAGTGGCCGAGGTCACGCGCCTGGGGGTGCAGATTGCCGTGGTAATTGGTGGCGGCAATATCTTTCGGGGTGTGGCCGGCGGTTCGGTCGGCATGGACCGGGCGACCGCAGACTACATGGGCATGCTGGCCACGGTCATGAATGCCCTGGCCCTGGGCGACACCATGAACAAGGCGGGTCTGACGGCGCGCGTCATGTCGGCGATTGCGATTGAACAGGTCGTAGAACCCTATGTCAGACCGAAGGCACTGCAATACCTGGAAGAGGGCAAGGTTGTCATCTTTGCCGCCGGTACGGGTAACCCTTTCTTCACCACTGATACAGCTGCAGCGTTGCGTGGCGCCGAAATTGGCGCCGAAATCGTGCTCAAGGCAACCAAGGTCGACGGCGTCTACAGCGCCGATCCGAAGAAAGATCCACTGGCTACTCGTTACAGCCGGATTTCATTTGATGAAGCGATGTCCAGGAATCTGGGCATCATGGACGCTACCGCATTTGCCCTGTGCCGTGACCAGAAATTGCCGATCAAGGTGTTTTCGATTGTCAAGCATGGTGCGCTCAAGCGCGTGGTGATGGGGGAAGACGAAGGCACCTTGGTTTACGCCTGATCATGGCAAAATTGCAGGCCTTGGGCATTGCCTGTTGAACAGCTAATAGAGGATAAAGATATGCCGATTCCTGACATCAAGAACACGGTAGAGGCCAAGATGGACCAGTCCATCGCTGCTTTCAAGAATAACCTGACCAAGATCCGGACCGGTCGCGCCAACCCGGCGCTGCTTGACGCCGTGCATGTGGATTACTACGGAGCCATGCTTCCGATCAGCCAGGTGGCCAATGTGTCCTTGCTGGACGCTCGCACCATCAGCGTCCAGCCCTGGGAAAAGGGCATGGGCGCCAAGATCGAAAAGGCCATTCGTGACAGCGACCTGGGTTTGAATCCATCCTCCATGGGCGACCTGATTCGCGTGCCGATGCCGCCGATGTCGGAGGAGCGGCGCAAGGAACTCACCAAGGTCGTCCGCAATGAGGGTGAAGCTGCCAAGATCGCCGTGCGCAATCTGCGTCGTGACGCGAACGAAGCGGTCAAGAAAGCGGTCAAGGACAAGTTGGCCTCCGAAGACGATCAGAAGCGCACCGAGACCGAAATCCAGAAAGTGACCGATCGACATGTCGTCGAAATTGACCGCTTGGTGGCGGCAAAGGAACACGACATCATGGCGGTCTAGCGTGTCAAAACGCTTTGCGGCTGGTTCGTTGGCACTGTGCCAACTTCGGACTGCATCATGACTCAGGTACCGCAGCACATCGCCATCGTCATGGATGGCAACGGGCGCTGGGCATCGCGGCGATTTCTGCCGCGCATCGCCGGCCACCGGCAGGGCGTTGAGTCGCTGCGCCGTTGCGTGCGGGCGGTTGTGGCGCGGAATGTCAAGGTTTTAACGGTATTTGCTTTTTCGTCGGAAAACTGGAATCGTCCAGCCGACGAGGTATCGGGGCTGATGGATTTGTTTGCCATGGCCCTGGGGCGCGAAGTGCCGCAACTCAAGCTTGATGGCATACAGATTCACTTTGTCGGTGAGCGAACCGGCTTGTCCGCAAAGGTCGCCGCCGGAATCGCGCAGGCTGAGTCCGCTACGGCGTCAAATTCCAGGCTGGTTTTGAATATCTGCTTCAATTACGGGGGGCGCTGGGATATCGTTCAGGCCGCTGCCACACTTGCGGCGCAAGGCAAGCCGGTAACCGAGCAGACCATGAGCCAGGCCATGGCGCTGGCACATGTTGCCGATCCGGACCTGGTCGTGCGCACGGGAGGCGAGCAGCGCATCAGCAACTTCCTGCTATGGCAAAGCGCCTACTCCGAGTTCTATTTCAGTGACAAATTGTGGCCCGAGTTTGACGAGGGAGAACTCGATCGGGCCATCGAATCTTATGGGCAGCGCGAAAGACGCTTTGGCAAGACATCAGGCCAGGTCAACCCGCCGGACCCGTCCGAAGTCACTTCCCTGCAACAGGACTAGGCCCATGCTCAAACAGCGCGTCATCACGGCCCTCGTGCTTTTACTTATTTTGTTGCCGGCACTGTTTTACCAGACAGCGGTCCCGTTCTGTGCCGTTGCCCTGGTGCTGATTTCGGCCGCAGCCTGGGAGTGGGCTCGCCTCAATGCTTACGGGCAGGGCGTCTCCTTGCTCGCCGCTGGGGTCTGCGTGGCGGCTTGTGGACTGAGTTGGTGGCTTGGGTCGCTGGAGCAGCCGTTGCACTGGCTCTGGTCGCTGGTCGGCGCCGCTTGGGTGCTGGGGGGCGCGTGGCTGTTACGCGCCGGCGTGCCTGCGTGGTCGACCTATCCGCGGGCGCTGCGCCTGATTGCGGGGCTGGCCGCGCTCTGGGTGACCTGGCTGGCGGTGGCACAGGCTCGTGTGATCGGTATCAACTTTCTTCTTTCGATTTTGACTCTGGTCTGGGCAGCCGATATCTTTGCTTATTTCGCGGGGCGCGCTTTCGGTGGTCGTTTCAGCCCCGGAAAACTCGCGCCGTCCATCAGTCCTGGCAAGAGTTGGGAAGGCGTCTGGGGCGGCATGATCGGTGTGATTGCCTTGGCTCTGGTCTGGCGCTGGGCCGATACCACCTGGGCCATCGCTGTGCCCAGTTTTTATACCCAGTTGGGCCGCAAGGGCTGGTTTGTCATGGTGATTGCATTGGTATTCATGGCCGCCATGAGCGTGGTCGGTGATTTGCTGGAGTCACTGGTCAAGCGCAGCGCGGGCGTCAAGGACAGCAGTGGCTTGCTGCCGGGCCATGGCGGCGTGCTGGACCGGGTTGACGCCTTGCTGCCGGCCTTGCCCCTGGCCATGATGCTTTATTCTGCGTGAGTGAATCAATGACTGTTTTTGATCCTGCGTTAAAGCAACGCGTTGCCATCCTGGGCTCGACCGGGTCGATTGGTGTCAGCACCCTGGACGTGATCGCCAAGCATCCTGAGCGCTTCGAGGTCTTTGCGCTGAGTGCCTCGACGCAGATTGACTTGATGCTGCAGCAATGTGTGCGTTTCAAACCAGTGTTTGCGGTAATGGCCAGTGAAGTCCATGGTCGCGTGCTGGAGCAGAAGTGTCGTGACCTGAACCTGGCGACACGCGTCCTCTGGGGTGCAGAGGCGATCACCAATGTGGCATCGCACGAGCAGGTAGATTCGGTGATGGCAGCCATCGTCGGTGCGGCGGGTCTGGCATCCTGCCTGGGCGCAGCACGCTGCGGCAAGCGCTTGCTGCTGGCGAACAAGGAAGCGCTGGTAGTCGGCGGTGATTTTTTCATGCAGGCCGTGCGTGAGGGTGGCGCCAAACTGTTGCCGATCGACAGTGAGCACTCAGCCATATTTCAGTCACTGCCAGCCGATGCGGCGACCTGGTCGAGTCAGATTGACAAGATCATTCTGACCGCCTCGGGCGGGCCATTCCGCCAGCGTGAGCCGCACACGCTGCGCGATGTCACGCCGCAGCAGGCGTTCGCTCATCCGAACTGGGTGATGGGACGCAAGATTTCTGTTGATTCTGCGTCCATGATGAACAAGGCGCTGGAAGTGATCGAGGCGCGCTTTCTGTTTGATGTCAGGCCGGATCAGATCGAAGTCGTGATTCACCCGCAGAGCGTGATTCATTCGATGGTGCAGTACAAGGACAACTCGGTCGTGGCGCAACTCGGCACCGCTGATATGAAGGTGCCGATCGCTTACGGTCTGTCGTGGCCGGATCGCATGGTTTCAGGTGCGGCGGCGCTTGACTTCCGAAATATGGCGGCCATGACGTTTGAGTCGCTGGACTCCAACGGTCATGCACAACGTTTTCCAGGCTTGGGACTGGCTTGGTCGGTATTGCAAGGGCCCGCTGGCACACCCGCTGTCCTGAACGCGGCCAACGAAGTGGCGGTCGCGGCCTTTCTTGAAGAGAGAATTCGTTTCGACCAGATTCACCAGGTCAATCTCGAGACGCTGGCCGCGGTTACGACGCCCCGCGTCGGGTCACTGGAAGACTTGCTGGCGCTCGATGCGCTGTCGCGCGAGGCGGCACAGCGCGTGGTGCATCGCGTTGCTGGCCGCTAACGCCGTCACGGCCCAAGCATGCTGACCCTTGCCGCGTTTGCTTTGGCCCTCGGGCTGCTGATTGCTGTGCATGAGTTGGGCCACTACGCAATGGCGCTCGCCTGTGGCGTCAGGGTGCTGCGCTTTTCGATCGGCTTTGGTAAACCTCTTTACCGCTGGCAAGCCAAAGGTTCGGCAACCGAGTTTGTGATTGGCGCTTTCCCCCTGGGTGGTTATGTTCGGATGCTCGATGAACGCGAAGCCGCTGTGCCTGAAGAACAGCGGCATCTGGCGTTCAATCGACAAGCTCTGGGCTCGCGTATTGCGATTGTGGCGGCTGGCCCGCTGGCCAATTTACTGCTGGCTGTTTTCCTTTACGCGCTGGTGAACTGGATCGGAATCCAGTTACCTGCCCCCATTCTTGCCAGCCCGGTACCCGGATCGATTGCGGCTGAAGCGGGTGTTGCCGGTGGCGAGCGGATCGCGCGCGCCGGCTTTGTCGACGCCGAACTGCAGGATCTGGTGTCGTTCGAGGACCTGCGTTGGTTTCTGACCCGGGGCACGCTGGAAAAGCGTGACCTGCGTCTGGTGCGTTTCGGCTCGGCACACCCGGAGCGGTCCGACTGGGTCCTGCGACTCAGTGCACTTGATAGCGCCGAGGTCGATGCGGATCTATTTCAGCGAATCGGTATTTCCGGCCCTTTTTCGCAAGCCGAGATCGGGCAGCTGGTGCCTGGCGCCGCGGCTGACCGGGCCGGTTTGCGCCCGGGTGATGTCGTGCGCCAGGTCGGCACGGTGCCGGTCGTTGACGGGCAGCAGTTGCGCCAGTTGATCCGGGCTTCGGCAGCGAACGCTGAGGCTCCGGCGACCCTCTGGCGTATCAATCGAGGCCAGGCAACGCTCGAAGTGCTGGTCAAGCCCGACCGCGCGCCAGAGGGGCAACTGTGGGTTGGAAAGATTGGCGCCTACGTCGGTGCCATGCCGGAATCGGTGCTGGTGCGCTACGGTCCGCTGACCGGTCTGTGGCAGGGGCTGATTCGGTGCTGGGATGTTTCGATGCTGACGCTCAGAATGATGGGCAAGATGCTGATCGGCGAAGCCTCGCTCAAGAATCTCAGTGGTCCGTTGACGATCGCCGACTATGCTGGCAAATCGGCTGGCATGGGCTTGACGCAGTACCTGCTGTTCATGGCATTGATCAGCGTGAGTCTGGGGGTTTTGAATCTGCTGCCGCTGCCGGTACTCGATGGTGGCCACCTGATGTATTATCTTTGGGAGGGGATCACTGGCAAACCGGTGTCCGAGGCCTGGATGGAACGCTTGCAGCGGGGTGGTGTGGCAGTCCTGGTTGGCATGATGGCGATTGCCCTCTTCAATGACATCAACCGCTTGATTAACTGAATTTTGGTGCTGACTTTGCAGCATCAGTTTGACTTTTAGATATTAAACATGCAACTTAATCGTTTCTATCTGCGCACCGCCTCGACCGTGGCGACGTTGGCCCTCATCGCCAGCACGGCGTGGGCGGTCAGCCCTTTTACAGTGCGCGATATCCGCATCGAAGGTTTGCAGCGCGTGGAGTCCGGCACGGTCTTTGTGTCTTTGCCGGTGCGGGTGGGCGATGTCTACAACGATGACAAGGGTGCGACGGCGATCCGAGCGCTTTTTGACCTGGGCCTGTTCAAGGACGTTCGCATCGAGGTCAATGGGGATGTGCTGGTGGTTATCGTCGAGGAACGACCAACGATTGCCGTCGTCGAGTTTGTCGGCACCAAGGAGTTCGATAAAGAAGTCCTTATTAAAGCATTGCGTGACGTTGGGCTGGCCGATGGCCGCCCGTTTGACAAAGCGCAGCTTGACAGGGCCGAGCAGGAACTTAAACGCCAGTACATCAACCGAAGCCTGTACGCGGCCGAAGTGGTGACCACCGTGACACCGATCGAGCGCAACCGGATCAATTTGACGTTTACCGTGGTTGAAGGTGAACCCGCAAAGATCAGTGAAATACGGATTGTCGGCAACCAGGTGTTTGGTGAATCGACGCTGCGCAACCTGTTCGATCTGGATACCGGCGGCTGGCTGAGCTGGTATACGAAATCAGATCGCTACGCGCGTGCCAAACTCAACGCCGATATCGAAACCTTGCGTTCCTACTACCTGACCCGGGGTTACCTGGAGTTCAAGGTCGATTCGACGCAGGTGGCGATCCTGCCGAACAAGACCGACATTGCCATCACCATCAACCTGACCGAAGGCGAACGTTTCGTTGTCAGTGGCGTGAAGCTGCAAGGGAACTTCCTTGGAAAGGAAGAAGAGTTCAAATCTCTGGTGACGATTCGGCCGGGTTTGCCCTACAACGCTGACGACGTGGCCAGAACGAGTAAGTCCTTTACCGATTACTTTGGTAATTTTGGCTATGCTTTTGCCCGCGTGGAAGCACGCCCGGAAATCGATCGCAGCAACAACACGGTGGCCCTGGTGCTGCAGGCCGATCCCTCGCGTCGTGCCTATGTTCGCAAAATCAATGTCGCCGGCAACAGCCGCACGCGTGACCTGGTGGTGCGCCGTGAATTCCGCCAGCTTGAAGCATCCTGGTATGACGGCGACAAGATCAAGGCATCGCGTGACCGTGTTGACCGCCTGGGTTACTTCAAGGAGGTTGATGTTGAGACGCAGGAAGTGCCGGGCTCGCCGGATCAGGTTGACCTGACCATTAACGTTGTTGACAAGCCGACCGGCAGTCTGACCCTGGGCGCTGGTTATTCAACCGCAGACGGCTTGGGCCTGTCCTTTGGTGTCAAGCAGGACAACGTTTTCGGCTCCGGAAACTCGCTTGGGATGCAGCTCAATACCAGCAAGCTCAACCGTATTCTCGCGTTCAACACGGTTGATCCCTATTTCACTGCGGATGGGGTGTCCCGCGCTTTTGATATCTATTACCGCACCAGCAGTCCGTACCAAGACCAGAGCTACTACCAGGTCAAGACCACGGGCGGCAATGTCCGTTTTGGCGTGCCGTTCAGTGCCAGTGACACCGTCTACTTTGGCGCCGGTTTCGAAAATACGCTGATTGTTCCCGGCTCACTTCTGCCGTATTCGTATATGCGATACATCGACCAGTATGGCTACGATAGCTGGGGCCTGCCCCTGGTGGTGGCTTGGGCGCGTGACACGCGCGACAGCGCGATGGCGCCCAACTCGGGTCGCTACATGCGTGCCAACGCTGAATGGTCGGTCGCCGGACAGGTCCGTTACATGCGCGCCACTTACCAGCAGCAGGAGTACATTCCCCTGACCAAGCAGTTCACCATTGCCCTGAACGGCGAAATTGATGTGGGGGCCGTTGTCGGTGATCGGACCTATCCGGTGTTCAAGACTTTCTTTGGCGGCGGTCTGGGTTCCGTGCGTGGTTTCGAGCAGGGCAGTCTCGGGCCGAAAGACGCCACCGGGATTGCGTTGGGCGGAACCGCCAGAACGATTTTCAATGCCGAATTGCAGGCGCCGTTTCCGGGGTCCGGAAACGACCGCACCCTGCGCATGTATGCATTCTTCGACGCAGGCAATGTCAGCGGGCCCGATGGCGGTCTGGAGTCCAACGCCGATGCCAACAGCCTGCGGTCTTCCATCGGAGTTGGCATCAGTTGGTTGTCCCCGATGGGTCCTTTGCGACTGGCCTTTGCCAAACCAATCCGGAAGTTCGAAAGCGATAAAATACAAAGTATGCAATTTCAGATCGGAAGCACTTTCTAATGAACCATTTCCTCTATCGATGCGGTGCCAGCCTGTTGCTGGGGGGTCTGCTTGTCTCGACACAGGTTCAGGCGCAGGAATTCCGGATCGGCTTTGTCAGTACCGATCGGATTTTCAAGGAAGCCAGCACGGCCAAGGCGGCGCAGAGCAAGCTTGAGCAGGAATTTTCCAAACGCGAGAAAGACCTGGTTGACCTCCAGGCCACACTGAAATCGATGGCCGACAAGTTCGAGCGCGAGGCGCCGACCTTGCCTGAAGGCCAGCGGGCCAGTCGGCAGAAGCAGTTGGTGGACCAGGATCGTGAGTTCCAGCGCAAGCGCCGCGAATTCCAGGAGGACCTCAATTCCCGCAAGAACGAGGAATTGCAGCAGGTGCTCGAGCGTGCCAACAAGGTTGTCAAGTTGGTCGCCGAAGCGGAAAAATACGACTTGGTTCTGCAAGAAGCGGTCTACGTCAATCCCAAGCACGACATCACTGACAAAGTGATCAAGGCCCTGAACACGGGTGCGGGCAAGTAAGGCCCCAGGACGCTTGCGGCGTGGGTTTTAGTCTCGGGTTTATTGTTGAAAGACTTGGTGGCGAGCTTCACGGCAACCCTGAGCTTGCCATCAAAGGGCTTGCACCGTTGGAGGCGGCAACGCCTGAGCAACTGAGCTTTCTCAGCAACCCAAAGTACCAGCGCCAGTTGGCGGCATCCGCAGCCGGCTGTGTCATCGTTGGTCCGCAGATGCGCGATGCGGCTCTGCAGCGCGGCGCCTGCATCGTGACGGAACAACCCTATCTGTATTTCGCCCGTGTCACGCAGCTGTGGAAGAAGACGCTTGCCCCGATGCCAGGGCCGTTGCGCCATCCGAGCGCGGTGATCGATCCGCAAGCTGACGTTCACCCTAGTGCCCGTATCGGTGCCCTGTGCGTGGTTGAGCGCGGTGCCCGCATCGGCGCGGATACTGAACTTAAATCGCGCGTCACGGTAGGCGAGGACTGCGTGATTGGTGAGCGTTGTCTGTTGCACTCTGGCGTCGTCATCGGCGCCGATGGTTTTGGGTTTGCCCCGAACGCCGGCGCCTGGGAAAAAATTGAACAACTCGGTGCTGTGCGGATCGGCGACGAGGTCGAGATCGGGGCCAATACCTGCATCGACCGCGGTGCCCTGCAGGACACGCTGATCGGGAACGGTGTCAAGCTCGACAATCTGATCCAGATTGGTCACAACGTTCGCATCGGCGCGCACACCGCGATGGCGGGTTGTGTCGGTGTCGCCGGCAGCGCCGTCATCGGCGCCCATTGCACCATTGGTGGTGCGGCCAATATCCTGGGGCATCTCGAACTTGCTGATGGTGTGAACATCTCGGTGGCATCGGTGGTGACCCGCTCAATTCTGAAACCAGGTCATTACACGGGTATTTTCCCGATCGACGACAACGCCGCCTGGGAGAAAAATGCAGCCTCGCTCAAGCAACTGCATGGCTTGCGGGCGCGGGTTCGGGCACTGGAAGATAAACTCAAAGCCTTCGATCCAAACGGACAGCGCGACGCCTGAGGCGGCGCTGTCCTAAACTACCCTGATCCGGCGTCGCAGACAGACGACGCCTTTCGCAACCCTGTTCCGAGTTGATTCAAGCCATGATGGACATCCATAAAATTCTCAAGCAACTACCGCACCGCTACCCGTTTCTGCTGGTGGATAGGGTGCTGGAACTCGAAAAGGGCAAGCGCATCAAAGCGCTCAAGAATGTCACGATCAACGAGCCCTTCTTTGAAGGTCACTTTCCGAATCGCCCGGTGATGCCCGGTGTGTTGATGCTCGAAGCATTGGCGCAGGCATCGGCTTTGTTGTCGTTCGACGCGCTCGGTGCTTCGCCGGATGACCAGATGATTTATTACTTCGCCGGCATGAACGATGTGCGCTTCCGCCGCCCGGTGGAGCCGGGGGATCAGCTTATCCTGGAGGCCGAACTGCTGCGCATGAAGGCCGGTATTTTCAAATTCAAGACGCGGGCTCTCGTGGGCGATGAACTCGCCGTTGAAGCCGAACTGACCTGCGCCGTTCGCGCCATCAAGTAAGGGGCGCGGCATGACAGCGATTCATTCAACCGCCGTTGTTGACCCTGCGGCTGAGCTTCATGACTCGGTCACTGTGGGGCCTTACACGGTGATCGGTCCGCATGTCAAGGTCGGCGCGGGTACCACTATTGGCGCGCATTGCGTGATCGAAGGCCGCACCACGATTGGCTGCGACAACCATATCTTCCAGTTCAATTCTCTGGGTGCCATTCCACAGGACAAGAAGTACGCCGGCGAGCCCTGCGAGTTGGTCATCGGGGACCGCAACACCGTTCGTGAGTTTTGCACCTTCAACATTGGCTCGCCCGGTGATCTGGGTGTAACCCGGATTGGCGACGACAACTGGATCATGGCCTATACCCACATTGCCCATGATTGCCAGATCGCCAACCACACGACGCTAGCCAACAATACAACGCTCGGTGGCCATGTGCATCTGGGTCCGTGGGTGACGGTGGGCGGGCTCACCGGTATCCACCAGTTTGTCAAGGTTGGTGCGCACGCCATGGTTGGTTTTGCCAGTGCCGTCTCGCAGGACGTTCCGCCCTATATGCTGGTCGATGGCAATCCGCTTGCCGTAAGAGGTGTCAACAGCATCGGCCTGCGTCGGCGTGACTTTAATGCCGAACGGCTGACCGTCGTCAAGGCTATGCACAAGGCCTTGTACCGTCAGGACCTGACCCTGCAGGCCGCAAAACTGCGCATCGCCGAGTTGGCCAGGAGCAGTCCCGCATCGGCAGCGGATGTCGAGTTGATGCTGTCGTTTCTGGACCAGTCGTCCCCTACGCGCGGCATTGCCCGCTGACGCAAAGGCGCTGGCATGACCGAAGCGCACGCTGCATTGGCTGACGCAACGCAGCAGTTGAACCCGTGTTTTGCCATGGTCGCGGGCGAAACCTCGGGTGATCTGCTGGCCGGTTTGCTTCTGGATGGATTGCGCGAGCGCTGGCCGGCCATGAGCGCGGTCGGCATCGGGGGTCCGCGGATGCGCGAGCGCGGCTTTAGGGCCTGGTGGCCGCACGACAAACTGTCGGTGCACGGGTTTGGTTGGGAGGTGCTGCGGCGTTTTCGCGAGATCCTGGGCATACGCAATCAACTCAAAGCGCGCTTGTTGCAGCAGCGTCCGGCGGTCTTCATTGGTGTTGATGCCCCTGACTTCAACCTCGATCTGGAAGCGGCACTGCGCAAGCAGGGCGTCAAGACCGTTCACTTTGTTGCCCCTTCGTTCTGGGCCTGGCGTGCCAACCGGCTTGAAAAGATCCGCGCCAGCGTGGACCATGTGTTGTGCATCTTTCCGTTTGAACCGGCCCTGCTGGCGCAGCATGGCATTGCCGCCACTTACGTCGGTCACCCTTTGGCCAACGTCATTCCGATGACGCCGGATCGGGCCGGCGCACGCTTGCAATTCGGTTTGATGCCGGATGATCAAGTGGTCGCCATCCTGCCTGGCAGCCGCGGCTCCGAAGTGCGCAATCTGGCAACGCGCTTCTTCCAGGCTGCATTGCTGCTGCAGCAGGAACGACCAAACGTCAAATTCATCGTGCCGGCGATACCTGCGTTGCGAGCCGAGATCGAAGCAGCCGCAACCGCTTGCGGACTGCGCCAGTTGCAGATTGTCGAGGGACAGTCCCACGCCGTGATGGCAGCTTGCGATGTCTGTTTGGTCGCCAGCGGTACCGCCACGCTGGAAGCGGCCCTGTTCAAGCGTCCCATGGTGATTGCCTACCACATGAGCTGGCTCTCGTGGCAATTGGTGCGCCGGCGCATGCTGCAGCCCTGGGTTGGTCTGCCCAACATCCTGTGCCGTGATTTTGTCGTGCCGGAACTGTTACAGGACGCCGCTACGGCGCAGGCGCTTTGCCGCGAAGTTCTGAACTGGCTTGATGCTGCACAGCAGGCGCCCGAAAAAATTGCGGCCCTGCAGCAAAAGTTTGCTGCCCTGCATGCAACGTTGCAGCGTGATACCCCCCGACTGGCCGCCGATGCGATCGCGAATGTCCTCCAGGCCTGATCCCTACGCCAAGTGGCAACAGACACTGAACTGGTCGGTCGAGGGTCTGACAGCCGGTGTCGATGAAGCCGGGCGCGGCCCGCTGGCCGGACCGGTGGTTGCGGCTGCCGTGATTCTGGACGACTTGAAGCCAATCAAGGGTCTGGCCGATTCCAAGGTGCTGACCGCCAAGCGCCGCGAGAAACTGTTTGATGAGATCCGTGCCAAGGCCCTGTGCTGTTCAATTGCCGAGGCCAGCGTTGAGGAGATCGATCAGCTCAACATCTTGCAGGCGACGCTGCTGGCCATGCGCCGTGCCGTCGAAGGTCTGCGTCTCAAGCCGGTCAAAGTGCTGGTGGACGGCAACCGCCTGCCGGTGCTCGATGTTCTCGCCGAAGCGATCGTTCGGGGCGATGCCACGGTGGCGTCAATTTCGGCGGCGTCAATACTGGCCAAGGTGCAGCGCGACCGCTGGTGCGTCGAGATTGATGTGCAGTATCCGCAATACGGTTTTGCCAGGCACAAGGGCTATGGCACGGCCGAACACCTGGCCGCACTGCGCGCGCATGGCGCCTGTCCGGAGCACCGCAGGACTTTTCGACCCGTAACCGAGGTCTTGCGATGAACGAGCCGCATATCGAGCACATCACGTCGCGCGACAACCCCTTGCTCAAGGCCTTGCGCCGCCTGACGCAGGACAGCAGCGCTTACCGCAAACTGGGCCAGGTCTGGGTTGAGGGGGATCACCTGTGCCGTGCCGCGCTGGAGCGCGGTGTGCAACCGCAGACGGCAGTTTTCTCCGAGTCGTTCTGGTCGCAGGCGAATGCAAAGTGGGCCAGTGCAGCGCTGCGGACCCTTGTCATTCCCGATGCGCTGTTCGCCAGCATCAGCGCACTCGAGTCACCGGCGAGCATGGGTTTTGTGTTGGAGCTCGCGCCGCCTGCGGCCTTGCAGCCGACTGCGGCATCGGTGATTCTGGACCGTGTACAGGACGCTGGCAACGTTGGCTCCATCCTGCGCAGCGCTGGTGCTTTTGGCTTCAAGCAAATCATTGCCCTCAAGGGCACGGCAGCGCTGTGGAGCCCCAAAGTGTTGCGCGCCGGCATGGGTGCACATTGGGGTTTGCAACTGATTGAAGGTGCGACCCTGTCCGATCTCGGTGCTTTGACGCTGCCGATCATCGTTACCAGTTCGCACCGCGGCGCTTGTTTGCATGAGGCGTTGCGCGACCAGGCACTGCCTTTTCCCTGTGCCTGGGCGCTTGGGCACGAAGGGCAGGGCGTTGGTGCTGAACTCGAAGCCATGGCCAGTCTGCATGTGCGCATTGCCCAGCCCGGCGGCGAGGAATCCCTCAACGTCGCTGCCGCAGCCGCCATTTGCCTGCATGCCAGTGCCTCGGCCGATCACTTATAATCAGACGCCTCACCGCACCCGGTACGCCTAGCGCACGCTCACAAGCCATTTCCCTCGACAAAGCAAGCCAAGAACTGTCTCTTGTGCGCGCGTGGGTGTACCCGCAAACCCATACGGAGAACCCAGTGCTTTTGTCTTTACAGGGAACATGTCCCCCCGCCATTCTGGCGCTCGCAGACGGCACGGTGTTTGTCGGTCATTCCATCGGAGCCAGTGGCTCCACCGTCGGCGAAGTGGTGTTCAACACCGCCATGACCGGCTACCAGGAAATCCTCACAGACCCGAGCTACTGCCAGCAAATCGTCACGCTGACCTACCCGCATATCGGCAACTACG
>CAITXW010000299.1 GCA_903896425.1 uncultured beta proteobacterium
ATAAGGGACATGAACCCTCAAAGCATCAAAGTAGCTTGTTCCAACTGCAATCTGCGGGAACTGTGCATGCCGGTGGACCTGAGCCGGGAAGAACTTGAACGCATTGACGAACTGGTCGGGGCGCGACGCAAGATCAAACGCGGCACCACGCTGTTTCGCAACGGCGAGAAATTCACCAGCCTGTACGCCATTCGCACCGGTTTCTTCAAGACCTGCGTAGCGGCTGAAGACGGTCGCGATCAGGTAACCGGTTTTCAAATGGCGGGCGAAGTGGTGGGCCTCGACGGCATTGTTCACGACCATCACACCTGCGACGCGGTCGCGCTGGAAGACGCGGAAGTGTGCGTCATGCCGTTTGACCGCATTGAAGAGTTGTCGCGCGAAGTGACGTCGCTCCAGCGTCACGTACACAAGATTTTGAGCCGCGAGATTGTGCGCGAACACGGTGTCATGCTGCTGCTGGGCAGCATGCGCGCCGAAGAGCGACTCGCCACTTTTCTGCTGAATCTGGTGCAGCGCCTGCATGCCCGAGGCTTCTCCCAGTCAGAGCTGATTCTGCGCATGACGCGCGAAGAAATTGGCAGCTTTCTTGGCTTGAAACTTGAAACCGTAAGCCGCACCTTCTCACGCTTTGTCGAAGACGGCATCGTGGAAGTCAAACAGCGCCATGTGCGCATTCTCAATACCGACGCGCTGCGCGAAATCGTCAACCTCAAATCAGCGGGCTGATCCGCTGACATAGTTCAAGACAAACGACATTCCTGTTTCGGGCAACCCTCGGGACGTTCGGTAGCCGGCAGCGGGCAGCGGTTGACTTCAAACGGCGACATGGAGAGCAGTGTTGTCAGAGCGCTGGAAAGCATGGTGACGGCCCAAAATACAAAGAAGGTGATCGTGTAAACGCCTTGCCGCGAAAGATCCACCGGATGACCGAACCATTGCAGGTCCTGCGGATCAACCACAGAAAATACCAGTACCTCAAGCACACCTGCCACCAGAAAGGCGGGCCAGGTAATCCACATGATTCGTTGCGACAGCATAGTCTGGTCTCCTATTTGATCTTGGTGCCTACGGCTTAGTTTTTTGGTGCGGCAGCAGGTACCGGCAGAACACCGGTTGCGGCATGGTTGCGCGCCTGCAGCGCTGGCGCCAGACTGGACTCATTGCCAAGCGTTTTGTTGATCTCAACACCCTGCCGGTAATAGTCTTCGCTGATGACCGGATCGGGCCGACTCACCGCCAGGTAGAGCGTGATGAAACTGGCCACGACCACGACAGCCGGCCCCGCGAACACCATCCAGACATGGCCAAATTTCCACCAGGGGGCTTTGAGTTCAGTCGCTTTGTTTTGCATGATCTGTCCTTATCGTGGCATTAGAAAAACCGATTTCTCGCTCAGATGGCCACTCGAATCCAGCGCATCAATCTCGAAGTGAATCGGGTGCGAGCCCGGCGCTGCCGCATCGAACGGCGCCTGCAGCCGCACCGGCACCCAGCGTGCCTGCGTTGATTCGACGGCCAGTACGGTCTCGGAAGCGATCTGCAGCCCGGGCAGGCCGCTGACGGTGATCTTATAGCGTTGCTGCTTTTCAGTGGCGTTCATTAGTTGTAGCCGGTACACGTTCTCAATCTTGCCGCCAGCGACCGGGCGCGCTGTGACACCGCGGTCGCGCACCACATCCACCTTGAACGGCGTGCGCATCGACAGGCTGATGAGCACGGCCAACACAATGCTGCTCAGGATGGTGGTGTAGACCAGTACGCGGGGCCTGAGCACATGGCGCAGGGTCTGCGCCTGGCTCCAGTGGTTCTTCATCGCGTTATCGGTCGAGTATTTGATCAGGCCGCGTTCGTAACCGAGTTTGTCCATCACGGTGTCGCAGACGTCAACGCAGACGCCGCAGCCGATGCATTCGTATTGCAGTCCCTTGCGGATGTCGATGCCCGTCGGGCAGACCTGCACGCACAGGCTGCAGTCAACGCAGGCCCCCAGGTTCAGCGCTTTCGGGTCGGCCGAGCGTGACCTGGCACCACGCGGTTCGCCGCGCTCGGTGTCGTAGGTGACGATCAGCGTGTCCTTGTCGAACATGGCGCTCTGGAAGCGCGCATACGGGCACATGTGTTTGCAGACCTGCTCGCGCATGAAGCCGGCGTTGCCGTAGGTGGCAAAGCCGTAGAAGA
>CAITXW010000300.1 GCA_903896425.1 uncultured beta proteobacterium
AGAATCCAAGCCCAGAAGTCAGAGACCTTAAACTTCTGGTTTCAACAAGATCGAGACACCAGGCAGCAACTCACAACTGCACTGTCCTTCAGGCTCATACCTGGATTGGAAAATACTGACCCGGCACTGCCGGATTTGTTACCAAAGGTAGAACGATTGGCGACCGTCCGAAAAACGGTCGGCGGCAGGCGACTAAGGAGCCGGGTGAGTCCGGTGTCCGCTTGCTGAGTCACGGGTTGCGGGGGCCGATCCCGCCGGTTGCGGAGCCTCCCCGGTGAAACTCTCTGAAGTCTGGGGTTTCCAGATTGGCTCACCAGGGGAAAGATCCATGCCGCTGTCCAGAAACTGCATTGACAGGATTGAACTTTCGCCAAAATCCTGCTCGTGCAAATGACTGAATTGCCTGAAGCCAGTGACAATCCCGGCCCAAAACAAGGCCAAAAAACCGGTCACCAAGGCAACAAACAAGGCAGCCGCATCCAGGAAAGTCTGCTGCAAAACCAGTTTCCAATCGTCCGCCAGCCATACACCGCCGGCAGCCCCCAGCAGCGACGCCATGACGGCAATTCGTTTGCTGTTCTTGCGGGTAACAATGCCAACCCTGACCAACAGAAAGCCCACCAAGACTGCCAGCATGGCCAGGAGAAACCCCCAGAGGTAAATGCTCAAACTTCTTTTCATGCCAGGACCTGCTCGCAAACATTGTCATTTTTGGGGTCGCAATGATACCGCCAGAATGAAACACGCAAAGTCCATGCCAAAAAATAAGGCATCAGGCAGCTCCGAGGTCAAGAACAGCGCTCAGGGACCCAGGTCGCCACGTGTTCAAAATTCGTAGCGCAGGCCCAGGTTGTAAGTAGTATTGTTGCTGCTGACATCGCTGGAAACCGTGCTGTCTGCCGCAGGGGTGTGCGTATTTGAGAGTGCATAGGTCAGTTCCGCCTCAAACGAAAGTTGCTGACCCATCCGGTAAGTGACACGGCTGCCCAGGGTCTTGCTATCAACGCGGTAGCCAGTTGGGTTAGTCACGACAAGGTACTTGACCGAAGGTTCCACCTGCCAGCGCTCGCCCAGACTTGACACGTTGTTATAGGACAGCAAGTTGGAACGCATGGTCGGCAAGCCCGTTGTGGTGTCGTTGGACACCGACAGGTTGAAAACATGGGCATCACGCGCCGAATAGAGGTTATTGCCGATCAGTTGCACACCGACCGCTCGCCCGGTTGTGCTTGGCTGCTCAGCAAAGCCGACCGCCGCAACCGCCGGAATCGTATCCATGTTGACGATGCTCAGGTTGCCACCAAACTGCCAGTTCTTGGCGATGGCCGTGCTGCCCGCGATTTGCGCCTGGTTGACGTAGGGTGTCGTGTCCTTGACGACTTGGCGCAGGGTCTCAATCGTTGTCACGCCCAACAGATCCTGTATCCGCTGCGCCGATGACACAACCGAGCCCAAAGGCGCAAAAGAATAAACAAGCCCGTTTTGTAACTGCACTGCGGGTGAGGCGCGCCGGTCAAGCGAGGCGTTGACAACGGTCGCTTCGCTGATCTGCCAGGTGGTCTGAATCGCCGCGACGTTGACGGCCTTCATGATCGTGTCGTAGTCAAATTGCGCCGCCGCCGTCACACCGCCGCTGAGGTAACGCAAATCAGCGCCCACACCGCGCCGATCGGTCACGTCGTCGATCACCTGCTCGATCACGAAGGCGCTGCCGCTGAGTTCCTTGGTCAGTGCCTCGGCATCCACTGACATGCCGTAAAACTTGCGACTGGTCTCCCGCAGCACGTCCGTGGGCTGCCCGACCACGGCGTTGACTTTCCACTTGGGCTGGAAGGCGTAGCCAACCTGGATACCATCGAAACGGGACATGACGCCGCCACCGTTGGGAGACTGGCGCCCAACGCGCATGCTGGTGCCGTTGAGCATGGAGCGGTAATCAAAATAGAGTGCCGACAACTTCTGCGTGCCCACAGTCTTGATCTGGTCCAGGCTGTAGTTGTCGCGGAAGACAAAACGCATGTCCTTTTCAGCATCCCGATAGCGCCAATTCAGGTCCACGTTGGTTTGCCATTGACGTTGATCGGTATAGGGAACAGTGGTGTCGGACTGCAATATCGGCAATCCACCCACCACCGAATCTTGAAACTCCTGCGTTCGGGTGTTCGTCTTACCGCCGTAATAGACCATGGAAACGGAACCATTGGTGCTGCTCGTCGCCTCAACCACTTTCTTGGGGCTCGGGGCAGCGGCTTGCGCCGATGGCAGCGATGGCATCAACTCGCGCACACGGTCGCTGTCAGGACCGACGGGATACAACTTCAAAAACAGATCAAATTCCTTGCCGGCACGCGCTTTGTCACCTGCGTTCAAGCGCGCCAGGCCCGCCAGTTCATGCGCGCGTCGCGATGAGCCGTTGGGTGGTAGATCCAGGAGTTTGTTCAGGGAATCGGTGGCGGCGCTGTAGTTGCCTGCGTCAAATGCGGACTGCGCCGCGCGCAGCAGCGCAGCGGCCGATGACTCAATCTCCGCACTGGCCTGAACGGCAGTCGCTGCGGGAACTGCACCAGCAACCGGGCTGACAGTCACGGGCCGCCCTACCCCGGAACCCGCTTTAACCGACGCGCCCAAGCCCTCCAGAACGACCTCGATGCTGCGGCTGTCGTGACCGACGCGCACCCGGAACTGAAGCGGAGCGCCAAAACGAATCACCAGCTTGCGGTTGGCGCTCATCTGCGTCGCTGTGGCGTTATCCGCTTCATCGGTAACGGTGATGGAAGGGATAGCACCCACCGCAGGGAACCGCCTTTCGCTGATAACGTCCTTGATTTGGTCGCGCGTGGGCAGCACAGTGTAGAAAGACTGCACCAGATCGGAAGCCCGCGCCGAAATCGACTTGGAATAGAGAACCGGGCTCACAAACTTGATCGTCATGACCGCGTTGGCACCTTCCTGGCGAAGATCAACGTCATCGATGAACTGCGCATGGGCAGCGGCGGCACAGCCGGCAAAAATACAGGCCGCAAGAGGTCTCAGCAAATAGTTATTCATGATGAGTGTCTGATGGTTAATAAAAGATGTGACTAAAAAAATCCTGAACTGAAATCAGTCCCACTTGGTATAGGCGGCGCCCTTGCTGCCCAGAGGTTTGTGACAACCCGAGAGCGAACAATCCGTCGGCGCGGTGCCTTTGGCCGCCTTATGGGCCAAAGCTTTCTTCTCCATGCTGCCCAGGTAGGCGGTGCCGGTTGCGTGGCACGACTTGCACCATCCGGCGCCATTACCCTGGCTACCGTTGTGGTTCATTCTTACCGTTGTCCAAGACGTGGTACTGGTGTGGCAAGCCATGCAGGTCATGGAAATGCCAGCCAGCAATTGATTTTCCGGAATGTGGTTGGTCGGTTTGCCGGTGGCTTTGCTGTTGTTGTGACAACTGGCGCAGTTGGTGGCGACCGTGAACGTGCTGTGGTCGGCCTTGGCACCCAGAAAGGTGGTAGTGGATTTGTGACAGGTCTCGCAGCCCGCTGTCGTCGAAATATGGTTGCTGTTCTTGCCGGTTGCGATGTAGGCGTTATGGCAAGTCAAGCACCCCGTCACAACCGTGACGTTGGCGTGGAACTTGGCTGGCGTCCAACTGCTGTAGCTCTTGTGGCAGCTGGCGCAGTTGAGCGTGGTCGAAACGTGGTTAGCGTCCTTGCCGGTGGCGCTGCTGCCGTTGTGGCAGCTTGAGCAGATGGTCGCTGTCGTAAATGTGCTGTGATCAGCCTTGGCGCCGGTCCAGATGGTGGTGGACTTGTGGCAGGTCTCGCAAGCGGCCGTGGTTGCAATATGGCTGCTGGTCTTGCCAGTCGCCGCCGTACCGTTATGGCAGCTGGCGCAACCCGTGACCACCGACACATTGGCATGGAACTTGGCCGGCGTCCAACTGGTGTAGCTCTTGTGGCAGGTCGTGCAGTTGGCAGTCGTCGTAATGTGACTGGAGGGCTTGCCGGTGGCGCTGCTGCCGTTGTGGCAACTTGAGCAGATAGTCGCTGTCGTAAAAGTGCTGTGATCAGCCTTGGCGCCGGTCCAGATGGTGGTGGACTTGTGGCAGGTCTCGCAAGCGGCCGTGGTGGCAATGTGACTGCTTGTTTTGCCAGTCGCCGCCGTACCGTTATGGCAGCTGGCGCAACCCGTGACCACCGACACATTGGCAT
>CAITXW010000301.1 GCA_903896425.1 uncultured beta proteobacterium
ACCGGGTCGTCGTTCTCGATCGAGGCGATCAGCAGGCCCTTGGCGTCGTAGGGGTTGGACGGCATCACAGTGCGCAGACCGCAGACCTGGGTGAACACCGATTCCGGGCTCTGGCTGTGCGTCTGGCCGCCGTAGATGCCGCCGCCGCAAGGCATGCGGATGGTGATCGGCGCCGTGAAATCGCCAACCGAGCGGTAGCGCAGGCGCGCCGCTTCCGACACGATCTGGTCGGTTGCCGGGTAGACGTAATCGGCAAACTGGATTTCGACCACCGGGCGCAAGCCGTAGGCGCCCATGCCGACTGCCGTGCCGACGATGCCGCCTTCCGAGATCGGTGCGTCGAACACGCGCGAGCTGCCGTACTTCTTTTGCAGGCCTTCGGTGCAGCGGAAGACGCCGCCGAAGTAGCCAACGTCCTGGCCGTACACGACCACGTTGTCGTCGCGCTCCAGCATCACGTCCATCGCTGACCTCAGCGCCTGGATCATCGTCATAGGCACTGTGGCCCCCACGCTTGAGTTTTTGGGGTCAGAGCCCAAATTCGCCGAGCCTGCGGCTCGCCCGGCGGGTGCGCCGCGAAGCGTCGCAGCGAAATTGGTGTCTGACCCCAATAACTCGCCCCCCGAGGGGGTCGTGCCTTGCTTGGGGCGGCCCTGCGCGGCGGCGGTCGTGGATTCAAGTGGTGTTGTTGCACTCATGGTTAAACCCCCAATTCCTGGCGCTGCCGGCGCAGGTGCTCGGGCAGCTCCTTGTAAACGTCTTCAAACATTTCGGCCGGGCTTTGCATGTGGCCGTCGGCCAGTGTGCCGTAGCTCTCGGCTTCCTTGAGCGCGGCGAGCACCAGCGCATCGACTTCCTTCTGCATGGCATCGTGCTCGGCATCAGACCAGGCGCCCAGCGTAATCAGGTGCTGCTTCAGGCGCGCAATCGGGTCGCCCAGCGGAAAACGTTTGACATCGCTGGCGGGACGGTACTTGGTTGGGTCATCCGAGGTGGAGTGCGGCCCGGCGCGGTAGGTCACCCATTCGATCAGGGTCGGCCCGAGGTTCGAGCGGGCGCGCTCCAACGCCCATTGCGATGCCGCGTAGACCGCCAGAAAGTCGTTGCCATCGACGCGCAACGAGGCGATGCCGTTGCCAACACCGCGTGCGGCAAAGGTCGTGCCCTCGCCACCGGCAATCGCCTGGAAGGTCGAGATCGCCCACTGGTTGTTGACCACGTTCAGAATGACCGGTGCGCGGTAAACGTGGGCAAAAGTCAGTCCGGTGTGGAAGTCGGCCTCGGCCGTGGCGCCGTCGCCGATCCAACTTGATGCCACCTTGGTATCGCCCTTGATGGCCGAGGCCATGGCCCAGCCAACAGCCTGAATCACCTGCGTTGCCAGGTTGCCCGAGATCGAGAAGAAGCCGTGCTTCTTGCTGGAGTACATCACCGGCAACTGGCGCCCCTTGAGCGGGTCGTGCTCGTTGGAGAACAACTGGCAGATCATGTCCACCATCGAGACGTCTTCGCGCGAGAGCAGCAGGCCCTGCTGGCGGTAGGTCGGGAAGCACATGTCGCCTTCGCTCAGGGCGAAGGCGTGTGCTGTGGCGATCGCCTCTTCGCCCAGGCACTGCATGTAGAAGGACATTTTCTTCTGTCGCTGTGCAATCACCATGCGGGTGTCAAAGGCGCGCGTCTTCATCATGGCGCGCAGGCCGCGGCGCCATAAATCCAGATCAACTTTGGGTGCCCAGGGGCCGACCGCCTGACCGGTCTCGTCGAGCACGCGGATCAGCGTGAAGGCGAGGTCGCTGGTTTGTGTCGGCAGCGCGTCCACCGGAGGGCGGCGCACCGTGCCAGCGGCTGAAATGGGGAGGTAGGAAAAGTCTGTGTCATGGCCTGGTCGCCCGGTGGGCTCAGGAACATGCAGACGAAGTGGTTCGTGCTGTGGCATCGCATTTTCTCCTTGCAAGGTCGTGTCCTGCATCAGATTTTTCGGGTTCGGAACAAGGCATGGCGGGTAGCCCCGCATTGACCGGACAATGCAGCAGGGGCAACGGGATCACCGCATTCCTTGCGCGCGCTGCCGAGCATAACGGATTTTTGGCGCGGGCCTGCCGCGCTGCGCTTGCGGCAAGCCAAGCCCTTGTCAGATGAGCGCTTTGCTTTGCAATTGAAGCCAGGAGTGCACCGGCCAGTCGCTGCGGTTCTGGGCTTGCGTTCCGCCAAAGACCACGCAGCCGCCGCCCAGCATCGTCCGATGATGGGCGGCAAAGGTCTTGAGGCCTTTGAAATAGTCCGGGTTAATGGTGGCACCGGCCTTGATTTCGATGGCGTGCATCTTGCCCCCCGTGGGCAGCAGCAAATCCACCTCATTGCCTTCAGAGTCCCGGTAAAAATACATCTCCGCCGTTTCGCCGGCGTTGAGGCGGTCTTTCATGGCCTCCATGATGACGAAATTCTCAAACAGGCTGCCCCACAAGGGATCGCGCGCGACCTGCTCCGCGCTGCGCAGGCCCAGCAGCCAGCAGGCCAGCCCGACGTCGTAGAAATACAGTTTGGGCGCTTTCACCAGACGCTTGCCGGTGTTGGTAAACCAGGGCGGCAACAGGTGAACGATGTAGCTGCTTTGCAGCAAGTCAATCCAGGCGCGGGCGGTGGCGTGCGACACGCCGGCGTCATTGCCCAGACTGCTCAGGTTGAGCAATTGCCCGGTGCGCCCGGCGCACAGGCGCACAAAGCGCTCGAAGCGCTGCAAGTCTTGCACTGCGGCGAGTTGTCGCAAATCGCGCTGCACATAGGTGGCAAAGTAGTCGGCCAATACCTGCGAGGGGTTGAGACGCTGGTCATGGATGCGTGGATAAAACCCGGTCAACAGGGTTTGCGCCAGATCCGGATTTGCCACTGCGCCCGAGAGGCGTTGTGTTTCCGCCAGCGTAAATGGCAGTAGCCGCAGCAAAGCAGTTCGTCCCGCCAAAGATTGCGAAACCTGGGTCATCAATTCAAACTGGTGGCTGCCGGTCAGGATGAAGCGGCCAGGCTGTGGGTTGGCATCGACCATGCCTTGCAAATACGAGGCTAGCTCGGGCGCACGCTGGATCTCGTCAAGGACGGCGCCTTGCGTGTATTGCGCCAGGAAGCCGCGCGGATCATCTGCTGCGTAGCGGCGCGTATCGGGGTCTTCAAGCGAGAGATAGGGCTTGTCGGCAAACAGGCTCCTGGCCAGAGTGGTCTTGCCGCTCTGACGCGGGCCGGTCAGGGTGATCACCGGATATTGATTGGCCAGTTGCCGCAGTACCGGCGTGATGTTGCGTTCAATCATGGCGCGATGGTAGCGCAAAACCTGCAATTTGAAGAACAAATCTTCAAATTGCAGGTTTTGAGCATGCTTGCTGTGGCATTGCATTTCAAATTGTTCGTGCCCGCGCAAGCGGGGACAGGCCATCGGAAGCGTAGCAACAGATTTTCGCAGCGCTCCCGGTTTCAGCCCAGCTCGAAGCTGGTGATGCCGTAGCTGCGCGCCAGTGCCAGGTCCGGCGCGGCGTACCCCATAGCCGAGCAGACTCTGGCTTTCCAGCAGCCCGAGCGCCAGACTGTGCGGCTGGCCAATCCAGCGTTGCAAAAAATCCGCGCGTGCCGCTGGAAAGAAAGCGCGGTCATAGGCCAGCAGTGCATCGAAGGGCAGGGTGGCCAGCGGCGTCAGGCGGGTGCCGGAGGGCAAGGGCGGGCTGGCGCGGTGCCTGCGCCGCCGATGCCCTGGTAGCGGATATTGCGGTGCGCGAGTTGAAAGCCGCTGCGCCGGGCCCGCCGTGCAGCATCAGCAGCGGAATGCCGGGCGCGTTCGCGCCATTGATGCGGTACCAGACGCGGCCACCGGGAACGGCGATCATGCCTTGCGTGACTGCTGCTCTGTGCATCGCTGACATGCGGTCAGCCCAAAGTGACGGTGGCGCTGGTATTGGCAGCCCCAAAGAGCAGAAGGTAAGCCAGGCCGGCGCCGGCGGGCAAGCTGGTCTGGCCGCTTGCTGTGCCACTGGCGATGCAGTGGAAGTCCGGATCGTAGAGGCGCCAGGCGCTGGCTCCGGAGAGGGTGATCTGCACCGGCGCAGCGCCGGCCTGCACTGAGCGCCATTCGGCAAAGCCCTCGGCTCCGATGGACACAGTGCTACTGGCATTGGCGTGCAGCAAGGGCACCGTCGCTTGCGGCCGATGCAACGAGTCGCCCCAGCGCAACCATTCTTCGCCGCCCTGGTTGACAACATCGAGATCGTTCAGGTCGCGTCCGTTCATGGCGGGAATGACGAGCATCATGCGCGCCGTCGTGTCACTGGCGGTCGGGTCCAGCACGATGGGTGCCGGGGTATCGCCGGACTGCCAGGCGATCACCAGCCCGGGCAATTCCGGGATGGCGACGAGCGAGAAGCGGCGCGTGCCCAGGATCTGGTCGACATGGGAGTCTGGGCTTTCGTTGACCAGCAGCCAGCTTGAGCCAACCCGCTTGCCCCAGGCTGCTGACAGCGGCGTGCCCGGCGCCTGCACGCGCTCCATGTAGGCCTGCTGCTCAAGGTAGTGTCCGACACCGGCCGCAGCGCGCTGCACCAGGTATTGCCGGGTGCCCTCGCGCACCGCGCGGTAGGAAGAAAGCGGCGTGCTGTCCGCAGTGAACCAGCCGTCACTGCGGTAGCGCAGTGGTGCAATACCGGGGCCAAATCCGTCGGGGCCGAGCCGCAGGGTAATGAGCGAGCCATCGCTGTCCTTGCGAACTTGCGCGACGCTGGCATAGGTGGCGTACACGCCTTCGACTGCCTCGCTGATTCCAGCCGGCACGGTCGCCACCGGGCTGGCCAGCGGTGGCAGCGGCGCCGGGAAGGCGGCGATGCGCCCCTTCTCGGCCAGCGCGCGCAGCAATACGCGCTGTGCCAGCACGTTGTGGTTGAAGCCGGCGCCTTGCGTCCCCATCACCATCACGGCGAGACCGTCGTCTGGCGCGACGATCAACTCCGCGCCGTAGAAGTTGGAGTCGCCACCCTTGGTCCAGGCCTGCACCCCCACGGCCTGCAACCCCGCTTCGTGCACGCTGTCCCAGCCCAGCCCGTAGGACCAGGCCATGGATTTGGCCGGATTGAATGTGCCCAGCGTCTGATCGACCGCCATCGTTTGCAATGAGGCTGCGCTCAGGATCCGGGTCGAACCCAGTGCACCGCCGTTGAGGAAGATGCGGGCGAAGGCCGCCATATCGGTCGGGTTGGTGTAGAGGCCGCCCGAGGCTTGGGCTCCGACAAACTCCTGCGGCTGTGCGACGCCGGCGCGATAGGCCGTGGCATAGCTGCCTGGTGCGAAGGGAGCGCCAGTGAATGCTGAATGTTGCATCCCCAGCGGATCAAGGATCGCGGATTGCACGTAGTCGGCATAGCGCTTGCCGGTGACTTCCCGCACGAGAAGCTCGATCAGCGTGAAACCGTCGTTGCAATAGACGCTCATATAGCCCGGCGCCGCCTTGAGGCGCTCCTGCGCCAGGGCGGCCAGCACCTGCTCGGCATAACCGGAAGCGGGTCGGGTGGTGAAGATGCTGCGATAAATGGTTCCGGGAAAGCCGGAAGAATGGTTGAGCAGCATGCGCACCGTGATCGCCGTGTAGCGCGCGTCCAGCATGCGAAACGTGGGCAGGTAGCGCAGCAGGGGCGCGTCGAGTTCAACCCGTCCCTGCTCCACCAGTTGCATGACGGCGACCGTGGCAAACATCTTCGAGGTCGAGCCGATGCCAAACATCGTTGTGGCGCTGGGCGCCTGCTGCGTTGGCAGGTCGGCATAGCCATAGCTGTCGGCCCATACCATCCGCTCGGCGCTGACGAGGGCAAAGCCCAGTGCGGTGGCGCTGCCAAGGCGCAGCACCTCCTGCGCTGCCGTCTGCGCTTCCTGGCGCGCGGCCTCGTAGTTTGGCGTTGAGGTGTGAGCGCATGCCGCGAGCAGGACCGGGCTGGCGAGTCCGAGGCCGGACACGCCGGCCAGTTGCATCAGCGTGCGCCGAGAGACTGCGTTGGTGGAGAAATCGTTGGACATGGTGCTGGCCTCCCGCTCAAGAATTGAACATTTTTCGCACGTCAAGTTCGATGGCGCCTGCCCATTCAAACTCGCCCGCCATGTCGTCGAAGTCGGCCAGCGAAATCTGCAGCAGGTAACTGACATCGGTTTTGGGATCGTAGAAAACATCCGTGATATAGCCGCCGGTGGCACCGGTGTGGCCAAAGCCAAAGTCCTGTCCGGCGGCCCGTCGGCGCGCGATTCCCAGGCCGTAGCTGCTGTCGGGCATCACGTCGCACATGCGCGCGACCTGGCTTGGCGCAATGCCGGCCTCGCCCCGCAGCAGTCGGCGTATCCAGCGCGCCAGATCGGCGGGCGTGGTGATCATGTTGCCCGAGCCCGGATCGTAGGAATAGTTGTATTGCGTTCGTGGCAGCAACTGCCCGCCCGACAGCGAGAAGCCGTCCAGGCAGGGCGCGGGCAGGGCCCACTCGGCACCGTCGGTAACGAAGTGCGTATCGGTCAGGCCATTGGGCTGCAGCAATTCGCGCGTCTTGAACGCATCGAGCGGCGCTCCGCTGACCTGCTCGACGATCTTGCCCAGCAGCATGTAGCCCGAGTCCGAATAGCTGTACTTCAACCCCGGCGAAAAATTTGAAAGCTGGTTCACCGCCAGCACGCCGGCCAGTTCGTCCTTGGTGAAGCTATGCCTTGGATTGTCGGAAATACACCAGTCCAGGTAGCCGCGCCCGGCATAGAGGGCGTTGCTGCTGACAGGAATCAATTGGTTGCTGAGGTCGAAGATGCCGGCACGGTGGCCCAGCAATTGCCGGATCGTGATCTGGTCGCGATGGGGCAGGGCGTAGCCCGGCGTGTCGGGCAGGTAGCTCTCGCTGCGCCCGGGCATGTTTGTCGCCACCGTGTCGTCAATGCGCAGCAGACCGCGCTGGTCGAGCAGCATGATGGCGGCGGCGGTGAAGGTCTTGGTGGTACTCGCGCCCCGAAAGTGATGGCGCGCCGTAACGCCGCTGAGGCTGCTCGCAAAATAGTTGTCGGAAGCGCTGATGATCTGCAGGCTCAATCCGCCCGCCTTCCCGGGGTAGCGCGCTTGCCAGTGCGTCAGCAGCAGCTGGCGCAGCTCAGCCACGGTGTTGCTGCCACCGCAGGCCGACAGCGTGGCCGGTGCGAGCAGGCTGATACCGGACCAGGCCGCCCGGCGCAGCAGCTCGCGGCGCGGCAGGGACTTGCCCGAACTGGAAAATGAGCACAGTTTCTGCATGCTGACCGCCTTGTTTTTGTTGCCAACCAGAATAAGCCTCGAAGTGCCTCTGCCCGGTTTGCGCATGCAGTCTTTGTTGATGCACGTCAACCGGGTCATGAGCAGCAGTCGTGCAGGGCTGCGCGCCGTTGCGGCGCCAGTGCCTGGCAATAAATTCAGGGGCAGGGCGCAGCCGCATTTTTTTGGGCTAGCATAGGGCTTCAGGCGATTCTTCTGGCATCAACATTGCGTGTGATGACCATGGGTCGAACCCTTCAACCAGTTCACACGCAGCATGACCAGCCCCCGTCTCGAACTTGTCGGCATTACCAAGCGCTACCCCGGTGTGGTCGCCAACAGCGAAGTGTCGTTGCGGCTCATGCCGGGCCAGACGCATGCCGTGCTGGGCGAGAACGGCGCCGGCAAGTCAACCCTGATGAAGATCATCTACGGCGCGGTCAAGCCCGACGCCGGCCACATGCTGCTCAACGGCCAGCCGATCCAGATCCGCAATCCGAAGGAGGCGCGCGCCAACGGCATCAGCATGGTGTTCCAGCATTTCAACCTGTTCGACACCATGACCGTGGCCGAGAACGTCTGGCTCGGGCTGACGCGCAGTTCTTTGCAGCAGGTCACTGCCAGCATCATCGGCAAGGCCGAAGAGTACGGCCTTGATATCGATCCGGCGCGCCCGGTGCACACCCTCAGCGTGGGCGAGATGCAGCGCGTGGAGATCATCCGCGCCCTGTTGACGCGGCCCGAAGTGCTGATCCTCGACGAGCCGACCTCGGTGCTGACGCCGCAGGCGGTAGAGAAACTGTTCGTGGTGCTGAAGAAACTTGCCAGCGAGGGCTGCAGCATCCTCTACATCAGCCACAAGCTGCACGAGATCCGCGAACTGTGCAATGCCTGCACTGTGTTGCGAGGCGGCAAGGTGACGGGGGTCTGTGATCCGTCGCAGGAATCAAACGCCTCGCTTTCGCGCATGATGATCGGCGCCGAGCCGCCGCAGTTGACACGGTACGAGTCCAGGCTGGGTGCAGCCGTGCTGCGGGTCAAGGAGTTGACGCTGGCGCGTGAAGACCAGTTTGGCGTCGACCTGCGCAGTATTTCGCTTGAGGTGCGCGCCGGTGAAGTGGTCGGTATCGCCGGCGTTTCCGGCAACGGGCAGAAGGAGTTGCTGTACGCCCTTTCGGGCGAGGACACACGTTCGCAGTCGGGATCGATCCGCATCGGCGAAACCGACGTTGCAGCGTTGCACCCGGGCGCACGGCGCAAGCTGGGTTTGCATTTTGTGCCGGAAGAGCGATTGGGCCGCGGTGCCGTGCCGACGTTGGCTCTGGCGCACAACCTGCTGCTCACGCGTAACGAATCGATTTCGCACCCCGGCTTTGCCGGTGGCTGGATCCGGGTCCGGCAGTTGGAAGCCCAGGCGGCTGACCTCATCGCCCGCTTCAATGTAAAAGCGGGTGGGCCGCGCGCAGCGGCGCGCTCGCTTTCGGGTGGCAATTTGCAAAAGTTTCTGGTCGGGCGCGAGATTGACGCCAAGCCCACGCTGTTCATCGTCTCGCAGCCAACCTGGGGTGTGGACGTCGGTGCCGCAGCGCAGATTCGCGGCGAGATTCTGGCCTTGCGCGATGCCGGTTGTGCCGTGCTGGTGGTCAGTGAAGAACTGGAAGAACTGTTTGAGGTCAGTGACCGCCTGCACGTCATCGCCCAGGGTCGGCTTTCGCCTTCGGTGCCGATTGCACAGGCGACGGTGGAGCGAATAGGGGAGTGGATGAGCGGCCTGTGGAATAACGAGGAACGCGCACATGCTCAAGCTTGAAGCGCGCCAGCAGCCCTCCAGTCTGTGGAGTTACGCCTCACCGCTGCTGGCTTTGCTGCTCACGGTCATGATCGGCGTGGCGCTTTTTGTGGCCCTGGGCAAGGACCCGGTCAGCGGGCTGCGAGTCTTTTTCTGGGAGCCGATTCGCAGCGCCTATGCGCTGGGTGAACTGACCGTCAAGGCAACGCCACTGTTGCTGATTGCGCTCGGCCTGGCCGTGTGCTTTCGCTCCAACGTCTGGAACATCGGCGCCGAAGGGCAGTATGTGCTGGGCGCCATTGCGGCCAGTGGTGTGGCCTTGCTGGCAGAGCCGGGAACCAGCCGCTGGATTGTGGTGCCCATCCTGCTTGCTGGCGTGTTGGGCGGGATGTTCTGGGCTGGCATCACGGCCTGGCTGCGCGACCGCTTCAACGCCAACGAGATTCTGGTCAGCCTGATGCTGGTTTATGTGGCCGTGCAACTGCTGAGCTACATGGTGTCAGGCCCGTGGAAAGATCCTCAGGGCTATAACTTTCCGCAAACCAAGAACTTTGATCTGGTGACGCGCATCCCGCGCCTGTTTGACGGTTCGCGCATCAGCATTGGCGTTTTCCTGGCCTTGGCGGGTGTGCTGGGTGCCTGGATCTTTCTATTCCGCACGCGCGCCGGCTTTGCGCAGCAGGTTGGTGGCCTGGCACCGGCCGCCGCGCGTTACGCCGGTTTTTCTTCGCGTCGCGCTTTGTGGACGGCCCTGCTGGTCTCGGGCGCCACGGCGGGTCTGGCCGGCGCGCTCGAAGTGGCGGGTCCGATCGGACAACTCACGCCCTACGTGCCGGCCGGTTACGGTTTTGCCGCCATCATCGTGGCCTTTGTCGGGCGCCTGCATCCGGTGGGTATGGTGTTCTCGGCGCTGCTGATGAGCATGTTCTACATCGGCGGCGAACTGGCGCAGTCGCGCCTGGGGCTGCCCAAGTCGCTGACCGGTGTTTTTCAGGGCCTGCTGCTGTTTACCCTGCTGGCCTGCGACACGCTGGTCAATTACCGTTTGAAATGGGTCAAGTGATGGACGCCTATGCACTGCTGATCGCAGCCACCCTGAACGCCGGCACGGTGTTGGCGCTGGCCTCGCTCGGGATGCTGATCAACGAGCGCGCCGGCATCGTCAACCTGGGTGCCGAGGGCATGATGCTGTGCGCGGCCATCGCCGGCTTTGCGGCGGTGGTGCACAGCGGCAGCGACGTCCTTGGCTTTGCTGCCGGCATGGGTGCCGGCGCTTTGCTGGGGCTGGTGTTTGGCCTGCTGGTGATCTGGCTCAACACCAACCAGTACGCCACCGGCCTGGCGGTGAGTCTGTTTGGTGCGGGCTTTTCGGCCTTTGCCGGTATCTCGTATGTGCAGGAGCGCATTCCGTCGCGTCCGAGTTTTGCAATTCCCTATCTGTCGGATATTCCGCTGGTCGGAGCGGCCTTGTTCCGGCACCATCCGCTGGTCTATCTGACCGTTGTGTTTGCCTGCGCACTGATCTGGTTCCTGTACCGCACGCGCTCCGGTTTGGTGCTGCGCAGCGTGGGGGAAAACCCCGAATCGGCCCATGCACTGGGCTACCCGGTGCGCCGCATCCGCCTGCTGGCGGTAGTCGTCGGCGGCGCCTTGTGCGGCTTGGCGGGCGCCTATGTTTCCATCGTTTACACCCCCTTGTGGGTGGAGGGCATGGTGGCCGGCAAGGGGTGGATCGCGTTGGCCCTGACCACGTTTGCCACTTGGCGCCCAGGGCGTGTACTGCTGGGTGCCTACTTGTTTGGCGGCGTCACCATGCTGCAGTTTCATTTGCAGGGTATTGGCGTGGAAGTTGCAAGCCAGTTCCTCAGCATGCTGCCCTACCTCTCGACCATTGTTGTTCTGGCACTGATTTCACGCAATCCGTTATGGATCCGGATTAACATGCCGGCCTCCATCGGCAAGCCGTTCTATCCCGGCGCCTGAGTTTTTTCCGGTACATAATGAGCGCCTCTTACCCCCGTCGTAACCCCCTCCAATGAAGGAATTGACATGACCGACCTGCAAAAACGTTCGCTGCTGAAAATCGCAGCACTCACCGCCGTGGCATCTGCCGCGTTGCTGGGGTGCGGCAAGAAAGAGGCGCCAGCACCCGCTGCACCCGCTCCGGCGGCAGCCGCGTCAGCACCGAAGGCCGAACCCCTCAAGATCGCCTTTGCTTACGTTGGCCCGGTCGGCGACGGTGGCTGGTCCTTTGCCCATGACAATGGCCGCAAGGCGCTGGAAAAAGAATTTGGCGACAAGATCAAGACCAGCTTTGTCGAAAGCGTGCCCGAGTCGGCTGACGCCGAGCGCGTGATCCGCGACATGGTGGGCCAGGGCAACAAGCTGGTCTTCGGTACCACCTTCGGCTACATGGAGACCATGCTCAAGGTTGCTGCCGACAGCAAGGACGTCAAGTTCGAGCATGCCACCGGCTACAAGCAGGCCGAGAACATGCGCACCTACGACAGCCGCACCTACGAAGGCGCCTACATGGCAGGCGTGATCGCCGGCAAGATGACCAAGTCCAACACGCTGGGCGTGGTGGCTTCGGTGCCAATTCCGGAAGTGATCCGCAATATCAACAGCTTCACGATGGGCGCGCAGTCGAGCAACCCGAAGGTCAAGACCAAGGTGGTATGGGTCAACGAATGGTTTAACCCGCCCAAGGAAACCGAAGCGGCGACCTCGCTGATCAACGGCGGCGCTGACGTGCTGTTCCAGAACACCGATTCACCCGCTGTCTTGAAGACCGCAGAAGCCAAGGGCAAGCGCGCCTTCGGTTGGGATTCGGACATGACCGCCTACGGCCCCAAAGCCCATCTGGCATCGAGCGTGATCAACTGGGGCCCGTACTACATCAAGGCCACCAAGGAAGCGCTGGACGGCAGCTGGAAGGGTGGCACAGGCGCATGGTGGGGTGTGAAGGAAGGCGCGATCGATATCGTCTCGATCGCCGAAGACGTGCCGGCTGACACCAAGGCCAAAGTGGCCGAAGTCAAGAAGGGTCTGGCTGACGGCAGCTTCGTGATCTGGAAGGGCCCGATCACCGACAACACCGGCAAGATTCAAATCGCCAAGGATGCGGTTGCCGACGACAAGTTCCTCGGTGGCTTGAACTTCTTCGTCAAGGGCGTTGAAGGCAAGGTGCCGGGCGCCAAGTAATCCCGCTCGCCGGGTCAGAGAGCCGCCTTCGGGCGGCTTTTTTGTGGGCGAATGTTGGGGGCTTGCAGCGAATGCGCTCCGGTGTGCCGGCCTAGAATCACGTCCCTTATCTTGTGAGACAACCATGACCCTTTCTGCCTCAGGTATCGCACCGCTCCAAGTCGCTGTCGTAGGTGCTGGCGCCGTGGGCTGCTATTTCGGCGGCATGCTCGCCCGCGCCGGGCACGGCGTGACCCTGATTGCGCGACCCGCGCACGTAGAGGCCATTGAGGCGAACGGCCTGCACATGGAAACCAGGACCTTTGACGAACAGGTTCGCGTGGGCGCAAGCACCGAGGTCAGTGCGGTAAGGGACGCGCAGTTTGTCCTGTTTTGCGTCAAGTCCACCGATACCGAGGCCGCCGCCACACAAGCACTGCCACATCTGGCGCCCCATGCCGTGGTGCTGAGCCTGCAAAACGGCGTGGACAACGCTGAGCGCTTACGCAGACTGCTGCCGAATCATGTTGTTGCATCGGCGGTGGTTTACGTTGCCACCGAGATGCTTGGCCCTGGCCATGTCAAGCACCACGGGCGCGGAGAATTGGTGATGGAACCGTTTCCGGGCAGTTCGGCTGTGAGGCAGGCGCTGGTTGGCGCAGGTGTTCCGACCGAGGTTTCGGATAACGTGCGTGGCGCGCTGTGGCTCAAACTCATCATCAACTGCGCATACAACGCCATCTCGGCGATCGCGCAGTTGCCATATGGAAAGACAACGACAGGAGAGGGCGTGCAGGACGTGATGCGCGATGTCGTGGATGAGTGCCTGGCTGTCGCAAAAGCTGAAGGCGTCGAGGTTGCAGGCGATG
This sequence comes from uncultured beta proteobacterium, assembly GCA_903896425.1. Lineage (GTDB taxonomy): Bacteria > Pseudomonadota > Gammaproteobacteria > Burkholderiales > Burkholderiaceae_C > Rhodoferax. Next base: position 13,121 of record CAITXW010000301.1, read on the forward strand.
TGGATTCTGCTGTACGTATGATTTTCGAGACCATGCCGACTCAACTCTCTTCCACTGCACAGGACCTGGCGCGCGGCCGGCGCACCGAGATTGACTATCTGAACGGGCTGGTCGTGCGACGTGGCGAAGTGCAAGGCATCGCAACCCCAGCCAACCGGGTGTTGTGGTCACTGGTGAAGTTGCTGGAGAGCAAACGCGCTTAGCCTGGCGGTATTTTCAAGGCGTCTCTTGCGCCAGCTTGGCGCTTACTTGCGGCAACTGACCGACAGGCTTTGCATGGCCCGGCCGATGAGTCCATGAACATCGTAGAGCGCGGATTCGGCAAGCCCTGTGCCATTCGGACCGAGGAGGGTGCGTGCATCGAGGCAGATCCATTCTCCCTGTGGCCTGCGCAACAGATGGAGGGTCAGGTCCGAATTGACAAAGCTGTAGCTCGCCAGGTCCAGAATCGCGCTGATGCCGTTGCCAGAATCAGCCGCAACGGCAACGCGCTGGTAGGCACTGGGTGACTCGCCGTCGAGCAGCGGGTGGCGCAAGCGGAACCAGACCGCACTCGGCCCGGCAAACATGCGGCCCTGTGCAATCCGGGTCTCGACCAGATCGGCGTACCCCAGTTGCTTTCCGGCAAATGGGAAGGTGCACGCCGTCGACTCGTCTGGACCTTGGGGCGCCAGTGGCAACGGATGGCCGGGCAGCGCATCCGGAATTGACACGTCGTTCTCGCGCTGGGCCAAGGCCGTCAGTCGTGCAACTTCTTTCCCGCTGGCCAGGAGGCGCGCTGAAAAATGAGCAGCGTTGCGCCCGGCGTAATCGGTACTGACCTCGATCGCAAGCTCGCCGATGGGCACCGGACGCAGCAGGTTGGCGGTGAGCCGGGCGATGTGGGTCAATCCGTGCTCCGCTGCAGCGCGCTCAATGGCGCGGCAGACCAGGGCGATGGGTGGGCCGGCGTGCTGGTGCTCCGGGTGCCAGGGGCCGCGCGTGAGAACGCTGGCGCGGTAGGCGCCGCTGCTGCGCAATTCGTACGCGCTAATGGGCATTGCTTCGGTGGTGGCGCTCAAGTCAGACTCCGGTCAAGGCAGGGGCGCGGGCAACTTGTCCTGCGTCCTGCTTTCGAAGTCGCTGGCATCATGGCGCTCGTGCAATTGACTGGACGGTTCCCCCGATACGCGGTTGACCATGCGCCCGCGCTTGACGGCCGGACGCTGGGCAATCTGATTCGTCCAGCGCAGCACGTTGCTATAGGCCTGCACTTGCAGGAATTCACCGGCTTCGTACAGTTGACCTTTGACCAGCGTGCCGTACCAGGGCCAGACCGCCATGTCGGCAATCGTGTACGCATCGCCCGCCAGGTAGGCGCTTTGCGCGAGGCGTTGGTCCAGCACGTCAAGCTGGCGCTTGACCTCCATCGCGTAGCGATCGATCGCGTATTCGATCTTGGTCGGTGCATAGGCATAGAAATGACCGAAGCCGCCGCCAAGAAAGGGCGCACTGCCCATTTGCCAGAACAGCCACGAAAGACATTCGGCGCGCTGGGCGCCAGCGGCCGGAAGAAAGGCGCCGAATTTCTCGGCCAGATAAATTAGGATCGCACCGGACTCAAAGACCCTGATCGGTGTCGGTCCGCTGCGGTCGAGCAGGGCCGGGATCTTGGAGTTTGGGTTGACCGCGACGAAACCGCTGCTGAACTGCTGGCCCTCGTTGATCCGGATCAGCCAGGCGTCGTACTCGGCGCCGCTGTGCCCGGCTGCCAGCAATTCTTCAAGCATCACCGTGACCTTGACGCCGTTCGGTGTACCCAGGGAATAAAGCTGTAGCGGATGGCGCCCCACCGGCAGTTCCTTGTCATGGGTGGGGCCGGCGGTCGGACGGTTGATGCTGGCGAAGCGGCCACCGTTTTCCTTGCTGGCTGACCAGATCTTGGGCGGTGTGTAAGAGGATGAATTATTCATGGAGAAGGGGGTTTTCTTGATGGAAGGATTGGCTGGTTGATGCAGGCTGCTTCAGCCCGGCAGCGCCGACAGCCAGTTTTGCAGCGCGGTGTTCACCTGCTGAGCTTGCTCCAGCGCCGACATGTGACCGCAGTGTTCCACCACCACCAACTTGGCACCGGGGATGCCGGCCGCCATTTCTTCGTGCAGTTCTACCGGTGTCAGCAGGTCTTCGCGCCCGCACAGCACGAGGCTGGGGCAGCGAATGGCGGGAAGAAATGGACGGCTGTCGATGCGGCCCATGATGGCTGTTTGCTGGCGCTTGAATACTTCCGGCCCCAGGGTGTGGGCCATGGTTTCGATGACCTCGACGATGGCTTTGTTGGCCAGATGGTCCGGGTGCAGCAGACGCGGTGTGAGGCTGGTAACGACGCCGGCGAAATCGGTGCTGGCCTGCGTGATCGCGAGGGTGCGTAACGCGGTGGCTGCAGCCGAGTCGGCTCGCGCGTTGGTGTCGAGCAAGGCCAGGCCGAGCACGCGCTCGGGTGCCTGGCGCATGATCTCGAGCGCGACGTAGCCGCCCATCGACAGTCCGACCAGCGCGAAGCGCTCAGCCGGCGCCTTGGCCAGCGCTGCCGACGCCAGTGCCGCGATGCTGTCGTGCCCCGTCAGATTGGCCGTGACCCAGGAACGCCGGGCTGCGAAGAACGATGCCTGGTGTTGCCACAGGCGTTCGTCATCAAGCAGGCCGGGCAGGGCGTAGACGGGCAGATTGTTCATGATCAGGACCTTCGAAAGTTATGCGCTCATGGGGCCCGATGGCGGGTTCATCGGGCCATTATTCACCATACCTGTGCTGCAAGCCAATGCCGATTGGCGTTTCAAATCTCCGGACCGGCGCCGATCGCAAGTTTGCGATACTCGCTCCATGCAACTTCAGGACATTCTTTACTCGCAGGGCTTCGGTACGCGGCGCGTTTGCGCCGGCTTGATTCAGCAGGGCTTGGTGCAGGTCTACCCGTCAGAGCCAGCGTCGGCCACGGTTTGTACCGAATCAAACGCGGAGTTTGTTGCCGAGGGTCTGCGCTTTCGCGTGCAGGGTGTCGACTGGCCGTACCAGGAAAAGGCCTACCTGATGCTCAACAAACCGGCAGCCACCGAGTGTTCGCAAAAGCCATCAACCTACCCCAGCATCTACACGCTGCTGCCGTCGCCCTTGCGTCTGCGTCCGCAAAAAGGCGCGGTGCAAGGGGTGCAGGCGGTGGGACGTCTCGACCAGGACACGACCGGTCTGCTGCTGCTAACCGATGACGGCAAGTTCATCCACCGCATGAGTTCGCCGCGCCACCACGTGCCCAAGGTTTATGAGGTAACGGTCAAGCATCCGCTCAGTGATGCCCAGGTGGCCAAACTGCTCGCCGGTGTGGTGCTGGATGACGACCCGAAACCGGTGCGCGCTGCCGCCTGCGAGGCTGTCAGCGAATACCATCTGCGCCTGACGCTGACCGAGGGCAAGTACCACCAGGTCAAGCGCATGGTGGCGGCGGTCAGCAACCGGGTTGAGGCCTTGCAGCGCTCGCAGATTGGCGGCCTGTGTCTGCCCGATGATCTGGCGCCGGGCCAGTGGTGCTGGCTGAGTTCGTCTGATCTGGCGCGCATCGCCGCCTGATCTGGCACGGCCGTTATGCTTGTCGCATGAACCTGTTTCTTGATTCGTTCTGGCGCGCACTGGCCTATTGCATCCGCCCGCGCGTGATTGCCCTGTCGTTCCTGCCGCTGTTCTTGATGATCGCGCTGACGCTGGGCTTGGGCTACTGGTACTGGGACCTTGCGCTCGACTGGGTGCGCTCAGGTCTGGAGACGTCGAGTGTGATCAGCACGGTTGGCCCCTGGTTGAAAAGCCTGGGTTTCGGTAGCCTGAAGATGGTGCTGGCGCCGCTGATCGTGATTTTTGCGGTGACGCCGCTGATCGTGTTGCTGTCCCTGCTCGCGGTGGCAACTTTGATGACGCCGGCCCTGACCGAACTGGTGGCAGAGCGGCGTTTTTCGCAACTCGAACGCAAGCGCGGTGGCGGTCTTGTGTCTGGCGCCTTGCGTGCGCTGGGTCTGACCGTGCTGGCCCTGCTGGCCCTGCTGGCGTCGAGCCCGCTGTGGCTGGTGCCGCCGCTGATTCTGGTGCTGCCGCCACTGATCTGGGGCTGGCTGACTTACCGCGTCATGGCCTACGA
>CAITXW010000302.1 GCA_903896425.1 uncultured beta proteobacterium
ATACTCAAGATCAGTGAAGCAACTATTTCGAATTGGCAATACGGGCGCCGAAAGTCACCGGTCGGCTTCCCGCCACCGGTAAAGATTGGCGCATCGATTCGGTGGCGGTCATCGGACATCCAGGCATTTATCTTGGGTTTGCCCTTCACGACTACAGGCCAAATCCCGTACCCTGGGCAGTTGCAGCCCGCCATGACCACGGTAGTGCTGGCCAAGCCAGTGCGTGGCCGTGGTCGGCCTCGCAAGATTCAGCGTGGCCCGCTGGGTTGATGGGGTGGATCATGACGGCGACGACTCCCCTGCCGACCCTCAGCTCCAGGAAAAGGACCTTTGCCGAAAACCTGACACTGGCTAAAGCACGCGGGCAACAAGTTGTGGCACTTTCAAAAGTTGGCGCAGATAAACCTTTGGAGGTGCAACTGCCGCTGTGGGCGGAGGTCTGCCGAGGCGTACCAAACAGCGTCCTGCGATCTGCACTTTTTGGGGTGGTACGCCGTGGCCCGAGGTCGTTCCAGCAGCGCGTGCAGAAAGCCAGTGTTGAAGGGGTCAAGATCATCCACACGGGGCCACAACTGGACCAAGCTGATTTGGATGTCTGGGAGCCAGCACTGCAACTGGCCAGGACCGGTGGGCTCGGCTGCCGGATTCAATTCACGGCATCACAATTTTTGAAGAGCATTGGACGCGGCAACGGCAAAAGTCAGCATGAGTGGCTGAAAGGGGCGTTTGCGCGGCTTGCATCCAGTGTGGTGGAAATCAAAGATGCACACCGGGCTTATTTCGGCCCAATTCTGCACCATGGCGGCAGGGACGATGAAACCGGTCGATACGTCATTGAAATGAATCCAAAAATTATTGAACTCTATGGGCTGGACGGCTGGTCAAGTGTGGAATTTGGCCAGCGCATGGCACTGAAAAAACGACCTCTCGCCCAGTGGCTGCACGGGTATTACAGCTCCCATGCAAAGCCATTCCCGGTCAAAGTCGAAACCCTGCACCGGCTGTGCGGAAGTCAAAATGCCTCCTTCAAAGGGTTCAAGCAGGACCTGAAATCAGCCCTGGAAAAACTGCAAGAAGTGACGAACTGGAGGTGGAAAATCAATGATTCAGATTTGGTGCATTTGTCAAAAGTGCCAACTGCGAGTCAATCAAGGTACCTGCTGAAATGCGGGCGTCAAATCAAGTGACCGTGCCCCAGTTGTCCAACTGCAAGCCAGGCACCTTGGCAAACTCACGGGTGTTGTTGGTGACCAGCAGGGCTTGTTGGCTCAGGGCGTGGGCGGCAATCATGGTGTTCAGCGCACCGATGGGGGTGCGTGCCGCGGCGCTCCGGGTCAGCCCGATGCAGGGGCAGTTTTGAACGCCGCAGATTAGAGATAGATTAAAGACAGATTAGCTGCTTTTTGCACCACCCCCAAGCCATTGATTTGCCTTGAGATTTTGACAATTTTTACTTTTTCGCGGTATGTGCTATGCCGTGCGGCGGTACCTGCTATGCCGTGGTTTGGTATGCGCTATGCCGTGCCGGTATGTGCTATGCCGTGGTTTTGTGGATAACTTTTGGTGATCGGCTGCTGAGCTGCAATGAACGTGGGCGCTACGCCTCGATTTGTCCATTTGCACTCCAGCGGTATCAAGCACCAGCCAAACAGGCCGGTGTCTTTTTCCAACTGGAGTAGATCGTGCATTTCCAAACAACCAAGCTCACCAATTCCCTCAAAAAGCTGGTCACGCCTGTCATCTGGTGCATGACCGCCCTTGCCTCCCAGGTCGCCCACGCCGGCCCTGCCCTGCCTTGGGACGGCCCCATCACCACGGTGGTCAACAACCTGACTGGGCCGGTGGCCACCGGCATTTCGACCGTGGCCTTCCTGGCAGCAGGTGCAGCGCTGATTTTTGGTGGTGACGACTTGGGAGGCATTGCCAAGAAACTGTTGTACGTGGTGCTCGGCGTGGCGCTGATCGTTTTTGGCGCCAACTTCCTGAGCATGATCGGCCTGGTGAACAGTGGCGCATTGGTCTGATGTTGCCGTTTTGACAGCAAATCATGGCTGATCAAAGTTCAGACATCGGCGCCGATTTTTCAGTGCCGCTGCATCAATCCATGCTCAGGCCCATGCTGCTGCTGGGTGCTGAGCGCGAACTGATCCTGGCACTGGGAATCGTGG
>CAITXW010000303.1 GCA_903896425.1 uncultured beta proteobacterium
GATGTCGATCCGATCCGGGCGCCGGGGCAGTTCAGCTTTGAGCGCGTGGTGCATTGACGCGGGGCGGTGCGGCCGGTTGCATACGGGCCGTGAACTCGGGATGCGCTAATGTTTTGCCGATAAGCCGGGTCTCGCCCCTGCGGGCGACTCACTTTCTCTTGCTTCGCCAAGAGAAAGTAAGCAAAGAGAAGGCGAGCCGACGTCAGGGCCGCTGCGCGGTTCCTTGCGCTGCTCGCGCCAGGTGGGGTCTGGCTAAACTCACTTCGCTCGGACAACGCCAGCCCTGATCCACCTGTCGCTGCGCTGCTCAGCCCTGCCTCAACGGCGAGGAAATCCAATACCTCAACAGCTCTGGCTGGCCAACATGGTCACTCATCACACCGGTTGTTCTGGCTGTTCCCCGCCGTTATGAGGAGGCGAGTAGCGCAGAGGCGGGCGGATCAGGGGCGCAGATGTTTGAGCCCGCAGGGCGAGTTTCTGCGCACCCCGTCCGAATCGAGCAACGCAGCGTACCGGCGCAGCCGGGCGACGAATCCGGCTCGCCTTTTCTTTGGTGACTTTCTTTTGGCGAAGCAAAAGAAAGTTACTGCGCTGTCGGGCGCATATCCCGACACGAAGCCCGGGGCGAGACCCGGCTTGTATCGAGATGATGAAGGAGGTGTGGAAGTGCCTTGAATCTCAGTCAGCCAGTTCTGCCACAGGCACACAAGAACAGAACAGATTCCGATCACCCCAAACGTTGTCAACCCGCCCCACTGGCGGCCAGTACTTGACGTCCTTGAGGGTCGCCAGCGGAAAGCCGCCTACTTCGCGTGAGTAGGGTCGATCCCATACATCACCGAGCAGCGACGCAGCCGTATGCGGTGCGTGCTTGAGCGGGTTGTTGTCCTGCGGCCATACGCCTTGCTCGACCTTGGCGATCTCGCCGCGGATGGCGATCATGGCGTTGATGAAGCGATCCAGTTCGTCCAGCGTCTCGCTCTCGGTCGGCTCGACCATCAGCGTGCCGGGCACCGGGAAGCTTAGCGTTGGCGCGTGAAAGCCGTAGTCCATCAGGCGCTTGGCCACATCTTCGGCCGAGACGCCGTGCACGCCGCCGCTGCTTTCCTTCAAGGGTCGCAGGTCCAGGATGCACTCGTGCGCGACGTGGCCGTTGGCGCTGGCGTAGAGCGTCGGGTAGTGGTCTTTCAGGCGCGTGCTGATGTAGTTGGCGGCCAGGATCGCGACTTCGGTCGCGGCCTGCAGTCCGTCCGGGCCCATCATGCGGCAGTACATCCAGCTGATCGGCAACACCGCAGCATTGCCCAAGGGTGCGGCTGATACCGCGCCAACGCCCTTGACGCCACCGGTTGCATGGCCGGGCAGGTAGGGCACGAGGTCGGCGACAACGCAGACCGGACCGACGCCAGGCCCGCCACCGCCGTGCGGGATGCAGAAGGTCTTGTGCAGGTTCAGGTGGCTGACATCACCGCCGAACTCACCGGGCGCGGCGACGCCGACCAGCGCGTTCATGTTGGCACCGTCAACGTAGACGCGACCACCGTGTGAATGCACCAGCGCGCACAGTTCCTTGACACTGGTCTCGAACACGCCGTGCGTGCTCGGGTAGGTGATCATCACTGCCGCCAGATTCGCGCTGTGCTGTTCGCACTTGGCTTTGAGGTCGGCCAGATCGACATTGCCCTGCGCGTCGCAGGCCGTCACCACTACCGTCAGCCCCGCCATCTGCGCGCTGGCCGGATTGGTGCCGTGCGCGCTCGACGGAATCAGGCAGATGTTGCGGTGACCCTGACCGTGCGCCGCGTGGTAGGCGCGGATCGTCAGCAGTCCCGCGTACTCGCCTTGTGAACCGGCATTGGGCTGCAGGCTGATGCCGGCATAACCGGTGGCCTGGCACAGCCAGGCGCGCAGTTGTTCGTCGAGTTCCTGGTAGCCCAGCAATTGATCCTGCGGCGCAAACGGGTGCAGCGCGGCGAACTCGGGCCAGGTGATCGGAATCATCTCGCTGGTGGCGTTGAGCTTCATGGTGCAACTGCCCAGTGGGATCATGCTGCGGTCCAGCGCCAGGTCCTTGTCGCTCAGGCGCCGGATGTAGCGCAGCATGCCGGTCTCGGAGTGGTAGGTGTTGAACACCGGGTGCGTCAGATAGGCGCTGCTGCGCTGCAGGGCGACTGGCAACAGCGTGGC
>CAITXW010000304.1 GCA_903896425.1 uncultured beta proteobacterium
CGCGTCCTGGCAGGTCTGATGGTCGCCCTCGATAACGGCAACCTGCAGCTCCTGCAGCAGGGCAAAGGTCTTGAACAAAAGAGTGGTCTTGCCAGATCATGGGCTGGACACCAGGTTCAGCGCAAAGATGCCGGACTCGGCCAGGCGCTGCCGGTTCTCCATGGCGTACGCATTGTTCTTGGCCAGGATGTCTTGTTCGATCTGCACCATGCGCGTCGGCGCAAGTCCCGGCGCATGGGAATGCGCCGGGGCTTCAGGATGTGCATGGGGGTGCTCGTGTCCATGCTCGTGCTCATGCTCATGCTCGTGCTCGTGCTCGTGCTCGTGCTCGTGCCCATGGCTGTGCCGCGTGCCGTCGGCATGCACATGGTCGTGGCCATGGTCCGCAGGTTTGCCCGCGATCGTCACTTCACCCGGGCCGCAGCCGCAAGTCGTACACATGGTTGTTCTCCAATCTGTTTGGGCTGTCAGCTGACTTCCAACTCTTTCACCCGCATTTCCGTTCCCCCCGTCACCTGCAGTTGGTAGCCGCCGCAGTCCGGGCATTCGCCAAAAACTTCCGACATGGCCACCGTTTTGGCGCAGGCCATGCACCAACCGGTCCCAGGCAGCGCAATGATCTCCGGCCGCGCGCCCTCGGCGACGCTGCCCCGGGTCACGGCATCAAAACAGAATTTCATGGCCTCCACCTCGACCCCCGAGAGCTGGCCGATTTCCAACCAGACCGTGCTGACCTTGGAAAATTCCTGCTTCCGAGCCGAATCTTCGATCAGCTGCAACACGCCTTCGGCCAATGACATTTCATGCATGCCGCAAGCGCCTATTTTCCGCTGCGCACCAGATCGGCAAAGCGCCGGTCGCGCGTGGCAATGTGGTGGGAAATGAAGCCCAGCAGGTCTTCCACCTTGCCGCTCAACAAGGAGACATTCCCGGCGCCATGGTCAGCAGCAATCTGTTGCAGGATCTCCAGCATGTGCACATGGTCGTCAACATGGTCTTCGTAATCGTCATAGCTTTTCAGCCGCATGAGCAATTCTTCGGACATGAAGTGGGCCTCACTGTAGGCGATCAACTGGTCCAGGATTTCCACCACCGTCCCGGCGCTGCGCTCTTCGTGGACCGCGTTGCACAGCGCCTGCAACAGGCCGAGCTGCACCTCGTGCTCACGGTCGGTGTCGGCGTTGGCCGCACCGTTGAAATCAGCAATAGTCGACATCGATGGCCCCTTTGATTTGCTTCGAAAATGGCTGGCGCGGCTGCCAGGACGGGTGTTTCTTCAAGCCCCAACAACCCGAAGGTTAGCGCAAAGTGAAGAACCGTCGACGGGAAAGTGCCGCATCTTGAACCTCTTTTTTTTCCTGGGGCGCGGGCTTTGCAGCCACCGGCGCCAGCAGGCCGAGCAGCGAGGCCCGGGCTGTCATGCTGGCTTCGGACTGGGTGCTGAATTTCCCCATCGGTGAAAACAGCGAGCAGCTCTGGAACTCACCCAGTTCGTCCTCCACGCTGCCCAGGAAGGCGAAATCGCCGGCCGGGAAG
>CAITXW010000305.1 GCA_903896425.1 uncultured beta proteobacterium
CCAGAACAGCAGCAAACTGGCGAGCAACTCTGGCTTGCGCAGGAACGGGCTGTCAGCCGGCGTGGCGCCGCCCATCACAAAGTGGTTGCCGCCACCGGTCCCGGTATGACGACCGTCCTTCATGAACTTCTCGGCCGACAGGCGCGACTCGAACGCCACGTTGTAGAGGAACTCGGTGTTCTTGACCAGGTCGCCCCAGTTGGTCACGGGATGGATATTGACCTCGATGACGCCGGGATCGGGCGTCACCTGCAGCAGTTTGAGGCGCGGGTCACGTGGTGGCTGATAGCCTTCGAGCACGATTTGCACGCCCAACTCCTGAGCTGTCGCCTCAATGGCGCTGAGCAGATCGAGATAGTCATCCAAACGCTCCAGCGGTGGCATGAAGACATAGAGCACGCCAGACTTTTCCCCGACAGCCTCGGCTTTGGGGCCACTGGCACGACGCGGATCGCGCACTTCCACGCACAGCGCGGTACGCGTGATCCAGTGCGCTGATTCCTTTTGCTTGGGTACACGGGCAAACTCGGCGGGCTCGGTTTGCAAACTGCTTTGCGCACTGCCCGCCGCTGAACCGGCGGTTGACACCGGGGCGTTTTGAAACTTGCGCGCGGCCTCGGTGGTCGGTCCTGTACCCGATAGATAAGGGGTCACGCTGGCCGCATCGCTGCTTGGCACGCTGCTGGCATAGCGCGCCGCCATCGTGCCATGCGAGGGCAGGTCCGGGCGCGGCCCACAAGGATCCTGTTCCAGCAAATAGGGGTAGTCACTTTCGCTGACCCAAGGCAGCGAGTCCAGTGGCAAACGCAAACCCATCGGTGAATCGCCCGGCATCAAGTACATGCGCTCATCGCGCAGGAACCAGGAACCGGTTGTCCAGTCGGTACCGCTCTCATCTGATTTTTCCGCTGCTTTTACCGGCAACACATAGCCGACCACGGCATCGAGCTTCTGCTCAAAGACACGGCGCAGGCGCGCGCGCTCCATTTCATCGTCGAGTTTGGAGTTAAACGGATCAACATTGATCGGCAGGCGACGTTCACGCCACAGGTAGTACCAGACGTCCTCGTACGCGCTCTGCATGAACTTGTCGGTGACGCCGAGTTTGGCTGCCAGCGTTTGCGTGAAGCGCCGCGCATCCTCGCTGCTGTAATGCGTCGGCGTGCGCTCGTCGGTGAACAGACTCGGATCACGCCACACAGGTTGGCCATCAGCGCGCCAGTAAATGTTCAGGGCCCAGCGCGGCAATTGCTCGCCCGGGTACCACTTGCCCTGACCGAAGTGTAGAAACCCGCCTTCACCGTATTCGGCTCGCAGTTTTCGCACCAACTCCGTGGCAAAACCGCGTTTGGTTGGTCCGAGTGCCTCGGTGTTCCATTCCGGTGCGTCGCGATCGTCAACTGCAACAAAAGTGGGCTCACCGCCCATGGTCAATCGCACATCGCCGGCCAGCAGTTCCTTATCCACCGCAGCGCCCAGCGTCATGACATCGGCCCACTGCTCCTCGCTGTAGGGCTTGGTGACACGCGGCGATTCGTAGATGCGCGTTACCGCCATGTGGTGCGCAAATTCGACCTCGCACTTGTCCATTCCGCCCTCGATTGGTGCGGCACCTGAGGGTTGTGGCGTGCAGGCAAGAGGGATGTGCCCTTCGCCGGCCAACAAACCAGAGGTCGCGTCCAGCCCAACCCAACCGGCACCCGGTAGATAAACCTCGCACCAGGCGTGCAAGTCGGTAAAGTCAACTTCGGTGCCGCTTGGGCCGTCGAGCGACTTCACATCCGGCTTCAACTGGATCAGATAACCTGACACAAACCGCGCTGCCAGACCGCAATGTCGCAGCAACTGCACCAGCAACCAGGCCGAATCGCGACAAGAACCGGATGCAAGCTTGAGGGTCTCGTCAGGCGTCTGGACACCGGGCTCCATGCGGATCAGGTAGCCGATGTCCTTGTGCACCATGGTGTTGACATCGACCAGAAAATCGATGGTGCGGCGCTTGCGGCGATCGATGCGCGCCAGATACGCCTTGAGGCGCTTGGTCAGATGCTCAGTCGCCAGATAAGGCGCGAGTTCCTGCTTGAGCAGTGCTTCGTAGTTAAACGGGTACCTCTCGGCCGAGGGTTCAAGAAAGAAGTCGAAGGGGTTGTAGACCGCCATCTCAACCACCAGATCCACTGTGACCTTGAACTCTCGCGTTTTCTTTTCGAAGACCAGTCGCGCCTGGTAGTTGGCAAACGGATCTTGCTGCCAGTTCAGGTAATGATCGGCAGGTTCAATCGTGAGCGAGTAGGAAATGATCTTGCTGCGGCAATGCGGCGCTGGCCGCAAGCGGATCACCTGTGGGCCAAGATTGACCAGTCGGTCGTATTTGTAGTGGGTAACGTGATTCAGCGCGGCGTGGATGGACATGGTTTATCTTGTAGAGGGGCAGGGTATGCCTTGAGCGGATACTAGCAATGTTGGTGCCACTGGTTATTCCGGGGTACGATGAATGCACTGTTTTGAAACTGGAATTTGAGTACCATGGTCGACAACAAACGTGAGGATTTTCGCTTCTTTCACCGTCTGCGCGTGCGCTGGGTTGAAGTTGACCTGCAAAAGATCGTGTTCAACGCGCATTACCTGATGTACTTCGACACCGCGATCGCCGACTATTGGCGCGCGCTGGCACTTCCGTACGAGAGCACCATGCTGGCGCTCGGTGGCGACTCTTATGTCAAGAAAGCCACTATTGAATACCACGGGTCGGCGGGGCTCGACGATCAGATCGACGTTGCCCTCAAATGCAGCCGCATTGGCAACTCGTCCTTTACCTTCACAGGCGCCATCTTTCGCGGCGAGCAGCGCCTGATTAGTTGTGAACTGATCTACGTCTTTGCCGATCCCGCCACGCAAACTTCGAAACCGCTACCGGATGCGTTGCGCCAGATCATGCAGGGCTACGAGGACTGGCAGCCAATGGCGCGCTTGGAGATAGGCAAGTGGGAGGACCTTGGCACGCCAGCGCGCACCCTGCGCACTGCGGTCTTTGTGGATGAGCAACGCATCCCCGCAGAACTGGAATGGGACGCCGCCGACGCGACGGCGATTCATGCGCTGGCGCGCAACTGGCTCGGTGTGCCGGTAGCGACTGGGCGCTTGTTGCAGCAGGCGCCTGGTGTCGGAAAAATTGGCCGCATGGCCGTCAGCCGGGTGCTGCGTGGCTCAAACCTGGGGCGTGACGTCCTGCAAGCTTTGATACAGGCAGCGCGCGAGCGAGGTGACCGGGAGGTATTTCTTCACGCACAGCGCACGGCCGAAGGCTTTTATGCACGGCTCGGTTTTGTGCAAAGGGGTGAGCCGTTTGAAGAGGCGGGCATTGTGCACATCGAAATGGCACACAGTCTCTAAAGAACCGGGCTGTTCAAATATCTTCCAGCAAAGGGTAGGGCGTTGCTTGTACAGTGAGGGCAGGGCCAGCGGCCGAGCCCAGGTGCAAACCACCGGCCCCGGCAGCCGCGACCTGCATCGAAACAATGGCATCAAATCCACCGCCCGCGGCGGCGGCCTGCGCCACGATGCCACACGGTTGCTGCGGGTCTGCATCCTGAAACACTTCGTCACCCGCTTTCATGGGGGTGCTGGAATGCGCCGCAAAGGCGCGTCGCTTGAGAGTGCCACGAAACTGGCTGCGCGCCACAACTTCCTGGCCCGGATAGCAGCCCTTCTTGAAGCTCACGCCCCCAACCGATTCGTAATTGAGCATTTGCGGAACAAAGAGGTCCGAAATCACCGCGCTGACCAGTGCGATGCCACTGTGGACCTCGCTCAAGGCCCAATCCTCGGTGCTGATGTTCTCGCCGCTCGGTGTCGGCTGCGCAACTGGTGCAAGCCACAGCGCCCGGCGCACGCCATCTGCCGGGTAGAGGAAGATCAGGCTGGCAGCGTCAATGTCCAGTTTGGACCAGGGGGCCTGGCTGGTGCCCGCGACGGCGTCAAGAACCTCGCCAGCCAAGCCACACAGTTTGTAATCCGCGCTGGCATCGCTCAGCCTGACTTTGGCACGCAAGACGAAGCGAGACAGACGTTGAATGGTTGGCGCCAACAGGTCAAGGCTGCACACCAGCAGAACTTCGGTCTGGCTGCGTTTGAAACCATAGAAACTGGACAGCATCCGGCCCTGGGCTGAACAGTAGGCCGCCAGCCGCGCCTGCGAGAGCGCCAGAAGCGAGAAATCCTGCGTCAACTGGTTGTGAAGAAAGCTGGCGGCGTCAGCGCCCTCGACCCGGATGACGCCCAGATGTCCGAGTCGCGCTATGCCATTGAGTTTGGTCTGCATGGACTGAATTATCATCCCCCCTCGAATTCATCAAAGGCTGTAGGGCTGTGCGCCGATTCTTTTCTTTCATTTTTTTGCTCTGCGCCTTGTTGGCCGGTAGCGCCGGTTGGTGGCTAAACCAGGACCTGGCGTTGGACGTCGACACGGTTGATCTGTCGATTGAGCCGGGCACTTCGGTGCGCTCGGTTGCACAGGCGGTCCGGGATGCCGGGGTTCAGGTCAATCCTTTCCTTCTTTACTGGTGGTTTCGTCTTTCCGGCGAGTCGCGCCAGATCAAGGCCGGCAGTTATGAAATCGAGCCAGCAAGCAGCCCGCGCAGCCTGTTGCGAAAACTCGTTCGCGGCGAAGAAGCACTGCGCGCTGTGACGTTGGTGGAAGGCTGGAACTTCCAGCAGGTTCGCGCAGCGCTCCTGAAAGCGGAGCAACTCAAGCCGGAATCCAAAAACCTGCCCGATTACCTCATCATGAAGGTACTGGGCAAGCCCGGGTTGGCGACCGAGGGCCGATTCTTCCCGGATACCTACACCTATGCCAAAGGCAGCAGCGATCTGGCGCTGCTCAAACGTGCCATGCGCGCCATGGACAAGCAACTAGCGGCCGCCTGGGGCCAGCGCCGCACCGACACGCCTTTGCGCACGCCAGACCAAGCCCTGATTCTGGCCAGCATCGTCGAGAAGGAAACCGGCAGCGCCAATGACCGCAGCACAATTGCCGGTGTCTTCATCAACCGGCTGCGGCTGGGCATGTTGCTGCAAACCGATCCGACCGTGATCTTTGGCATGGGCGACGCCTTTGACGGCAACCTGCGGCGCAAGGATCTGCAAAAGGACACTCCCTGGAATACCTATACCCGAGCCGGGCTGCCACCGACCCCGATCGCCATGCCGGGCAAGGCATCGCTTCTGGCTGCGGTGCAGCCGGCGACTACAGCGGCGCTGTATTTTGTGGCGCGAGGCGACGGCAGCAGCGAGTTCAGCGTCAGCCTGGAAGCGCACAATCAGGCGGTCAACAAATACCAGCGCGGAAAGTAACGACAGATGGCAACAGCGGGTCTCTTGCAGGGTTCTTTCATCAGTTTTGAAGGCATCGACGGTGCCGGAAAATCGACCCATATCGACGGACTGGCCAAAGCTTTTCGCGATCAGGGCAGGGTAGTAACGCTGACGAGAGAGCCCGGCGGCACGATGTTGGCAGAAAAACTCCGCGCGCTGGTGCTCAATGACCCGATGGACGCCATGACCGAAGCGTTTCTGGTCTTTGCCGCGCGCCGCGATCACCTGTACCAGGTGATTGAACCCGCATTGGCGCAAGGTCAGGTTGTTCTGTGCGATCGCTTTACCGATGCCACCTTTGCCTACCAGGGCGGCGGCCGGGGCTTCGATACCGGTTTGCTGTCGGTTCTGGAACGAATGGTGCAATCCGTTGTCGTCGGTGGCGAGGAACGGGTTCGACAGCCCGATGTCACGATTTGGTTCGATCTGCCGGCAGAGATCGCGGCGCAGCGGTTGGCGGGCACGCGTGTACCCGACAAGTTCGAAGCCCAGCCGGTTGAATTCTTCCGCCGGGTAGCGGACGGTTACAGGCGGCGGATGCTGGAGAGCCCGACCCGTTTCGCCCGAATTGATGCCAACCAGACACGTGAGGCGGTCTGGTTGGACGTTCTGGTGGTCTTGAGGCTACGAGGGCTGCTGGCATGAGTGAAGTGGTCGCCCCCTGGATCGCGGCGCAAACCCAAACCCTGCTATCACAGCGTGGTCACGCCTGGTTGCTGGCAGGCCCGTCCGGACTTGGACAGTCCAAATTGGCCTTGTCACTGGTTCGTGCCTGGCTCTGTGAGAGGCCGTCGGAGCTTGGGGCCTGCGGACAGTGCGGCAGTTGCCACGCCATCGATGTTCGCACGCATGCCGACCTGTGTGTACTGATGCCCGAGACCGTAATGCTGGAGCTCGGCTGGCCCTTGAGTGAAAAGGCGCAGAGCGAAATTGATGACAAGAAACGCAAAGCCAGCAAGGAGATAAGGGTCGACGCAATGCGCGATGCGGTGGAGTTTGCCCAACGCACCAGCGCCCGTGGCCGCGGCAAGGCGGTGCTGATTTACCCGGCAGAGCGCATGAACCATGTCACGGCAAACGCCCTGCTCAAGACGCTGGAGGAACCGCCCGGCGACGCCCGGTTTGTACTGGCCAGCGAAGCGGCTGACCAGTTGCTGCCAACGATCCGGAGTCGATGCCTGGGGCACAACATGAACTGGCCAGCACAGGATGCAGCGCTGGCATGGATGGAGCAATGCGGCGTTGACAAGGAGTCAGCACGCATCATGCTGCGTGCCGCGGGTGGCCGCCCCGAGGATGCACTGCAGTTCTCACAATGGGAGCCGGGCGTGCAGGTCTGGGCTAAATTGCCCAGAGCCATGGCGCGCGGCGATGTGAGTGCCTTGAAGGACTGGTCACCAACGCAAGCGGTGAACGCGCTGCACAAAATCTGTCACGACGTGTTGGCGCTCAAGAGTGGCGCTGCGCCGCGTTTTTTTGACGCTGCGGACCTGCCTACGACTGGTTCGCTGTTCAACTTGACGGCCTGGGCACGTGCGCTGGCGGCTGCAAGCCGCACGGTGGAGCACCCGTTCAATCCTGGCTTGATGCTTGAAGCGCTGGTCAGTCAAGCCCAGCGCGCGCTGCGCTAAACATGTTCACTGATTCCCACTGCCATTTGACTTTTCCGGAACTGGCCGCGCAAATTCCGGCGATCCGC
>CAITXW010000306.1 GCA_903896425.1 uncultured beta proteobacterium
CCGCCACCGGAAGCAGCCTGGTAGGTCATGCTGGTCATCCATTCGACCAGGCCGGCCTTGTACAGCGCGCCCACGCCCATCAGCATGCAGCTCACCGTGCAATTGCCGCCGATCCAGTTCTTGCCCCCTTTGGCCAGGGAATTGTGGATCACTGGCAAATTGACCGGGTCCAGGATGATGATGGCGTCGTCCTTCATGCGCAGCGTTGAGGCGGCGTCGATCCAGTGACCGTTCCAGCCCGCAGCCCGCAACTTCGGAAATACTTCGATCGTGTAATCGCCACCCTGCGCCGTGATGATGATGTCGCATTTCTTCAGCGCCTCAATGTCGAATGCGTCTTTCAATGCGGTTTGGTTCTTGGCTTGCGCCGGGGCCTTGCCGCCAGCGTTGGAGCTCGAGAAGAACATGGGTTCGATCAGGTCGAAATCACCCTCGGCCTGCATGCGGTCCATCAACACCGAGCCGACCATGCCGCGCCAGCCTACCAGACCGACCAGATTGCCTATTTTTTTCATAGCGTACTTTCAGATAGTTGGAATAAAAAATAAAAAACTCTACAAAGCCCGCAGCACCGCGGCACCCATCTCCAGAGTGCTGACGCGCGTGGTTCCGGGGCTGAAAATGTCTGCCGTGCGCAGGCCCTGGGCCAGCACGGATTTGACGGCGGCTTCAATGCGCTGGGCTGGCGCTTCCTGGTCCAGGCTGTAGCGCAGCATCATGGCCGCGCTCAGGATGGTCGCCAGCGGGTTGGCGATGCCTTTGCCGGCGATGTCGGGGGCGCTACCATGGCTGGGTTCGTACAGTCCCTGCTTGCTTGCATTCAGGCTGGCAGACGGCAGCATGCCGATGGATCCCGTGAGCATGGCTGCCTCGTCGCTCAGTATGTCGCCAAACATATTGCCGGTGACGACTACATCGAATTTCTTCGGATCGCGCACCAGTTGCATGGCTGCGTTGTCGACGTACATGTGATCGAGTTCAACGTCCGGGTATTGCAGGCCCACTTCCGTGACCACGTCCCTCCAGAACTGGAAGGTTTCCAGTACGTTGGCTTTGTCCACACTGGTCACTCGCCTGGATCGTTTGCGTGCGGCCTGGAAAGCGACATGCGCGATGCGTTCGATTTCGGGGCGGGAATAGCGCATCGTGTCAAATGCTTCGTCGGCGCCCGGGAAAAGGCCGTCGGTGGCGACACGCCGACCGCGCGGCTGGCCAAAATAGACATCGCCGGTGAGTTCGCGAATGATCAGGATGTCCAGACCGGAAATCAGTTCGGGCTTCAGGCTGGAAGCGTCGACCAGTTGTTCGTAGCAGATGGCCGGGCGCAGGTTGGCAAACAGGCCCAGGTTCTTGCGCAGCCCCAGAATCGCCTGCTCGGGGCGCAAGGCGCGTTCGAGATTGTCGTATTGCCAGTCGCCAACGGCGCCAAACAGTACGGCGTCCGCCTGCTTGGCCAGTTTCAGGGTGGCTTCAGGCAACGGGTGTCCGTGCGCCTTGTAGGCGGCACCGCCGACCAAGGCGGTTTCCATTTCGATCTTGAGGTCCAGCGCGTTCAAGACCTTGACCGCTTCTGCCACAATTTCGGTACCAATGCCGTCACCCGGCAACACTGCAATTTTCATAATGAACCTGATTCGTTTCTAAAGTAGTGAGAACTGGGTGGCTTAGGCAATCAGCGTGCGCGCCAGCCACGGCTTTTCAGTCAGACGCTGAGCCTCAAAAGTCTTGATCTTGTCGGCATGGCGCAAGGTCAGGCCGATGTCGTCAAAGCCATTGAGCAGACAGTACTTGCGAAAAGCCTGAACTTCAAATGGCAGCTCGGCACCATCGGGTTTGACGACGACCTGGCGCGCCAGATCGATTGTCAGGCGGTAGCCTGGGAAAGCGGCGGCTTCGACGAACAATTGACTGACGTGGGCCTCGCCCAGCACGATCGGCAGCAGGCCGTTCTTGAAGCTGTTGTCGAAGAAGATATCGGCGTAGCTGGGTGCAATGATGGCGCGAAAGCCGTACTGGTCGAGCGCCCAGGGCGCGTGTTCACGCGAGGAGCCACAACCGAAATTTTTGCGTGCTAGCAAAATGGATGCGCCTTGGTAGCGCGATTGGTTCAGCACGAAATCGGGGTTCGGCTTCCGAGTCTTTGGGTCCTGACCGGGAAAGCCGGCGTCCAGATAGCGCCACTCGTCGAATAGATTCTGGCCAAAGCCGGTCTTGCGGATCGATTTCAGGAACTGTTTGGGGATGATGGCGTCGGTGTCGACATTCTCCCGGTCCATCGGGGCGACAAGCCCTTGGTGCAGTGTGAATTTTTGCATGGGTACTTCTTATACTTTCTTGGCCGCTTCTTCGATCTTTTCACCGGCCTTCTGGAGATCCTGGCCTACGCCCTTGACCGTATTGCAGCCATTCAGGGCCAAGAGGAAGGACAAGCTGAGCAGCAACGACAATGTTTTCATGGGGTGTTCCTGGGAAATGGATTCAGATGAACTTCCGAACGTCCACAAAGTGGCCGTGGATCGCAGCTGCGGCGGCCATCGCAGGGCTGACCAGATGCGTGCGTCCGCCGGCGCCTTGACGACCTTCAAAGTTACGGTTGCTGGTAGATGCGCAGCGCTCACCCGGGTCGAGTCGGTCGGCGTTCATGGCCAGACACATGGAGCAGCCGGGTTCGCGCCATTCGAAGCCGGCGGCCTGGAAGATCTCGTGCAGGCCTTCGCGCTCGGCCTGTTCCTTCACGGGCCCCGAGCCCGGTACAACCAGGGCCAGTTTGATATTTTTGGCAACTTTTCGCCCCAGCTTTTTGACGACGGCAGCGGCTTCGCGCATGTCTTCTATCCGGCTGTTGGTGCAGGAGCCGATGAAGACCTTGTCGACGTACAAATCGTCGAGTGCCTTGCCGGGCTCCAGTCCCATGTAGACCAGGGCGCGTTCGATGGCGCTGCGCCGGTTGGCGTCTTTCTCTTTGTCGGGATCGGGCACGCGGCAGTCGACGCCCAGCACCATTTCGGGTGAGGTTCCCCAGGTGACTTGGGGCACGATGGCAGCCGCGTCGATTTCGACGACGGTGTCAAAGCGGGCATTGGCATCGCTGTGCAGTGTTTTCCAATACGTTTTCGCCTGGTCCCATTCAACCGTTGCTGCTGCGCCGCTGGCTGCGGCATGACCGGGTGCAAGGGGGCGACCCTTAACGTAGTCGATGGTCTTGTCGTCCACCGCCACCAGTCCGGCCCGTGCGCCAGCCTCAATCGCCATATTGCAAACCGTCATGCGACCTTCCATGCTCAGGGCGCGGATGGCTGAGCCGCCAAATTCGATGGTGTAGCCAGTGCCACCTGCGGTACCGATCCTGCCAATGACCGCCAGCACGATGTCCTTGCCGCCGCAGCCGCTCTGTAGTACGCCGTCAACGCGAACCAGCATGTTCTTGGCTTTTTTGGCCAGCAGGGTTTGCGTCGCCATGACGTGTTCGACTTCGCTGGTGCCGATGCCATGGGCCAGCGCGCCGAAGGCGCCGTGCGTCGATGTGTGTGAATCGCCGCAGACAACCGTCATGCCGGGCAGGATGGCGCCGTTCTCGGGCCCGATGACGTGGATAATGCCCTGGCGTTTGGAGAGGAAGGGGAAGTAAGCGGCTGAGCCGAATTCCCGCATATTGGTGTCGAGCATCATGACCTGCTCTTTGCTGGTCGGGTCGGTGATGCCGTCATAACCGCGCTCCCATCCCGTGGTGGGGGTGTTGTGGTCGGCAGTGGCGACGATCGAACTGACACGCCATACTTTTCGCCCGGTCTGGCGCAAACCTTCATAGGCTTGCGGGCTGGTCACCTCATGCACCAGATGGCGGTCGATGTAGAGCAGGGCGGTGCCGTCTTCTTCCGTGTGGACAACGTGCTCGTCCCAGAGTTTGTCGTACAGCGTGCGTCCGTGGAGTTCAATATTCATGCGGGCCAATGGGTTGTTGCTTGCAGGGTGCGATTTTAGACGGCAAGCGGGATCGCGACGCTGTCATGAAAACGCCCGCCGGACGTTGCCATCCGGCGGGCGTTGCAGGTGCAGTCGGATTAGCGTTTTGCGATCGGCAGAACATCCCGCTTGACGGAACCCGTGAACAACTGGCGCGGACGGCCAATCTTGTATTCCGGATCACTGATCATTTCATTGAGCTGGGCAATCCAGCCGACAGTGCGGGCCAGCGCGAAGACGCCGGTGAACATGTTGACCGGAATGCCAATGGCGCGTTGTACGATGCCCGAGTAGAAATCGACGTTCGGGTAGAGCTTGCGCGAGACGAAGTATTCGTCTTCCAGAGCGATCTTTTCCAAGGCCATGGAGAGCTTGAACAAGGGGTCGTTTTCGAGTCCGAGCTCGGCCAGAACTTCCCGGCAGGTTTCCTGCATCAGCTTGGCGCGCGGGTCGTAGTTCTTGTAGACGCGGTGTCCAAAGCCCATCAACTTGACGCCGGAATTCTTGTCCTTGACCTGTTCCATGAACTGGCCGACTTTGGCAATGCCGCCAGAGGCCTGAATTTCTTCGAGCATGTTCAGGCAGGCTTCATTGGCGCCGCCGTGGGCCGGGCCCCAGAGGCAGGCCACGCCGGACGCGATTGCGGCAAACGGGTTGGTGCCGGAACTGCCGCACAGGCGCACGGTCGAGGTGGAAGCGTTTTGCTCGTGGTCTGCGTGCAGGATGAAGATGCGGTCCAGTGCGCGCTCGATGACCGGGTTGACCTTGTACTCTTCGCAGGGTGTAGCGAACATCATGTGCATGAAGTTGCCGGCATAGCTCAGGTTGTTTTTGGGGTACATATAGGGCTGGCCCATGCTGTACTTGTAGGCCATGGCGACCAGAGTCGGCATCTTGGCGATCAGGCGCAGGGCGGCGACTTCACGGTGCTCGGGATTGTTGATGTCGGTGCTGTCATGGTAGAAGGCCGACAGGGCGCCCACCAGGCCGGTCATGATCGCCATCGGATGGGCGTCACGGCGGAAACCGCGCAGGAAGAACTGCATCTGCTCGTTGACCATGGTGTGGTGGGTCACGCGTTCAGTGAAGTCGGCTTTGGCGGCGGCATTGGGCAGGTTTCCGTACAGCAGCAGGTGGCAGGTTTCGAGGAAGTCGCAGTTGGTTGCCAGTTGCTCGATCGGGTAGCCGCGGTACAGTAACTCGCCTTTGTCGCCGTCGATGTAGGTGATGGCGGACTGGCACGAAGCCGTGGACAGGAAACCCGGATCGTAGGTAAACATGCCGGTTTGCCCATAGAGCTTGCGGATGTCGATCACGTCGGGGCCGACATTACCCTGATACACCGGCAGGTCCATGCTGGGGCTGCCGTTACTGAATGACAGGGTGGCTTTGTTGTCAGATAGTTTCATTTTTTCTCGCCTTTCAAGAAGTTGTTCTCAACATACACAAAACTTCACGTACATCATCCCGATCCAAATCTGCATTGACCTGCGACAGGGACTTGCGTGCCAAGTGCAGATCGAGCAGATCATGGTCGCTCAGATCCATCAAGGCGCCGAGACCTTGCGACTGACGAGTCGTCAGCGTGGCCTCAAATCGCCGGAAGAACCGATCGATGAAAATTTCGTTCTCTAGCAGACCACGCCGACAGCGCCACTTCAACTTGCTCAGCGTTCTTGCGTCGATCAACTCTTCACTTTTTACCATAACGCAAGCCCCATGATATTGATCAAACCGTACTGGAAACCATCATTTCCTTGATCTTTCCGATTGCTTTGGTTGGATTGAGTCCTTTCGGACACACATCGACACAATTCATGATGGTGTGGCAGCGGA
>CAITXW010000307.1 GCA_903896425.1 uncultured beta proteobacterium
ACCAGGTGATTTCCGAAGCCGCCCACAACGTGTTGATCGGCCATCTGACCGCCAGACTGAAGCGCGTGATCCACGGCCACGTTGCCGGCAACCTGGAACACCTGCATGCGCGTCCCCAGCGCTGGAACCAGTTGCGTTCGCAACATCAGGCAATCTGGCAGGCCATCCGCGAGCGCAACCCGGAGGGCGCGGCGCAGGCGGCACGCAGTCACGTGGAGTTTGTGCGCCAGAACATCGACGACAACGCCCTGGCCGAACAACGGCGCCTAAGCGCCATGCGACGTCTGGGTGAGCCCAGCGACAACGCGGCCAACAAAGTCTGAATGACTTTGTCGTAAAGTGCTGGCCTGCATCGCTCCGGTGCGGGCAGGCAAATTATTGATCCTCGAAGAAAGTTGACATGCAAACAGCCAAACCGATCGAACTGCACGGCAAGCCGGTTGCTGGGGGCAAATTCCCCCTCGTCTGCACGCCACTGATCGGGCGCACGCGCGAGCAAATCCTCCATGAACTGCAGGTGGTGCTGGCGAAGAAGCCCGACATTCTGGAGTGGCGCGTTGACTTCTTCGATGGCATCGGTAACGCAGCCGATGTCATCGGTGTGGCCAGCGCCATCAAGTCGACAGCCAACGGTGTGCCCTTGCTGTTTACGCGGCGCTCGGTTCACGAAGGCGGCGAAAAAATTGCGCTATCCGAAGAACAGGTGATCACGCTCTACCAAGCGGTCTGCGCCAGCGGCCAGGTCGATGCCATCGATTTCGAAATGAACAACGACCCGGCACACATCACCCAGGTGCGTGAGGCGGCGAAGGCAAACGACATCAAGCTGGTGCTGTCGTTTCACAACTTCTCGTTTACGCCGAATGGCGACACGCTGAACCAGCGCTTCTTGCAAGCAGACGAACTCGGCGCCGATATCGCCAAGGTGGCCGTCATGTCGCGCAACCCGGAAGATGCTCTCACGCTGCTGTCGGCCACGCTGTCGGCCAGTCAGAAGCTGCGCATTCCGCTGATCAGCCTGTCGATGGGGCCTTACGGTTCGCTCACGCGCCTATTCGGCTGGAGCTTCGGTTCGGCCCTGACTTTTGCGGTCGGAGAGAGCAGTTCAGCGCCGGGCCAATTGCCGATCGAGGACCTGAACACGGTACTCGCCATTGTGAAAAAGTCGATCGCCGGCTCGCACTAGCCCTGTTTTTTTGATCCGGGCCTGAGGGCTAGAACCCGACCTTGTCCCGTCCCTTGAGCCCGAGCAGGGCACGCGCCTCGTCTGGCGTCGCCACTTCGAGCGAGAGCGCTTCCAGGATGCCACGGATGCGCCGCACCTGATCGGCGTTGCTGCGCGCCAGCGTTCCGCGCCCGTCCCACAGCGAATCCTCAATGCCGACGCGGCAATTACCGCCCATGATGGCCGACATCGTGATCAGCGGCATCTGATTGCGCCCGGCGCCCAGAACCGACCAGACGTAGTCATCGCCAAACAAGCGGTCGGCCGTGCGCTTCATCTGCATCACGTCTTCCGGATGCGGCCCGATGCCGCCGAGCAAACCGAACACCGACTGGATGAACAGCGGTGGCTTGACGATCTGGCGCTCCAGAAAATGCGCCGCCGTGTACAAGTGGCCAATGTCATAGCACTCGATCTCGAACCGCGTCTGGTTCGCCGAGCACGATTCCAGGATGTACTGAATGTCACGGAACGTATTCCTGAAAATCCGATCGTCCGATCCGGCCAGATAAGGCTGCTCCCAGTCGTACTTCCAGTCCTTGTAACGTGACAGCATGGGGTACATGCCGAAATTCATGGAGCCCATGTTGAGCGAGGCCACCTCGGGCTTGAGTTGCAGTGTTGGCTGCAGGCGCTCCTCAATGCTCATGGTGGGCGAACCGCCGGTGGTGAAGTTGATCACCACATCGGAGCGGCTGGCAATCTCTGGTGCGAATTCACGGAAGTACTTCGGGTCCTGCGTGGGGCGCCCGTCAACCGGGTCGCGCGCATGCAGGTGGACGATGGCCGCACCGGCCTCGGCCGCGCCCACCGCCGCGTCTGCGATCTCCTTGGGCGTGATCGGAAGATGCGGCGACATGGTCGGCGTGTGAATGGCGCCCGTGACGGCGCAGGTGATGATGACTTTGTTGTTTTGACGCATGGCCATGATGAAGTCCTTTCAGTTTGGGTTCAGGCCGCCGTCAGGCGGTCGTCAAAAATCGCCACAGCACGCGTCCAGCCGGCCGAGGCGCCACGAATCTTGTGCGGGAAGCACGAAATGTAAAAACCGGTCGGCGGCAGAACCTCCAGGTTATGCAGCTTTTCCAGGTGGCAATAGCCGATATCGCGACCGGCCTTGTGGCCTTCCCAGATCAGCGAGGCATCGTGCGTCTGGCCATACTTTTGTGCCGTGTGCACAAAGGGCGCGTCCCAGCTCCAGGCATCGGTACCGGTCAGTCGCACGCCGCGCTCAAGCAGGTACATGGTGGCTTCATAGCCCATGCCACAACCCGAAGCCACGTAATCCGGATTGCCGTAGCGCTTGCCGGCGCGCGTGTTGACGACCACGATTTCCAGCGGTGACAGCGTGTGGCCGATGCGCTTGAGTTCGGCCTCCACTTCGGCCGCCGTCACCACGTAGCCATCGGGCAGTTGGGTGAAATCGAGTTTGACGCCGGGCTGGAAACACCATTCCAGCGGCACCTCGTGAATGGCGATGGCTGGCTTCTTGGCGCCCAGTGCCTTGTCCATGGTGCTGTGAAAGTGGTACGGCGCATCGAGGTGCGTGCCGTTGTGGGTGGTCAGTGCCACCTGTTCCACGGCCCAGCCTTCACCGTCGGGCAGATCTTCTTTCTTCAGACCCGGAAAGAACGGTGCAATTTGTGCAAACGTGTTTTCGTGTGTGAAATAGTCGATCTTGGGCGCAAAGGCTGGCGGGTCGCTGAGCACATCGTTTTCAAGAAAAATGGACAGGTCAACAAAGGTTCTTGCCATGGTGCTGCTACTCCAGAATAGGGTTCAGAAAGGGTGAGGCTCATTCCAGTGCACCATCGGCAAACCGGGCACTGGCGAGCGGAAATAGGGGATGGTCTTGCCGAGCAGGCTGCCGAGGTAGACCGTGCGCAGATCCGGCCCGCCAAAAGTCACACTGGCAATCCATGGCGCGATGCTGCCGTGGGCGCGCGCCATGTCATCTGCCGTGGCGGTTCCGGCCTGCATCTTGTCCACCAGATTGCGGCTGGCCGCCGCATCGCCATCGTCAAGCAGCGTTCGCATGTCACCCTGCGGTGTGATCGCAACGAGGCGATCCACCATGACCAGCGTGCACCACAGATTGCCATGGGCATCGAAGGCAATGCCATCGGGTGGGCCGCCCAGATTGGACGGGCCAAACACTTCGCGATCAACCAGCGCGACGCCACGATCGGATTCGACCAGACGCATGCGCGAAATGCACGGACCTGTGGTCTCCACGATGTAGAGCCATTCTTCACGCGCGTCCAGGCGAATTTCATTGGTGAAATAAAAGCCGTCCGCGACGACGCGCAAGCCTTTTTCATCGACCACGGCAATGAAACCGTCGCAGACACGGCTGCCAGCCGCCTTGGTCCATGGATTGACCCGGGTCGAGACGGTGATCCAGACCCGGTTCTTCGAGTCGCGCAACACAAAATTGACTTTGCCGATGGCCTGGCCGTCGATGCGGTCGTACAGCGTTCGCGTGCGCCCGTCGCGTGTCATCAATTCAAGGCAGTCGGTGCCGAAGTTGGAAATCAGGATGTCGCCGTTGGCAGCAAATGCCAGACCGTTGGGCAGGGTGCCCTGCGTGAACTTGGCCTCGAAATCGTCGCTGCTTTGCGCAGCGGCGCTGGCGAAGCGCGCGTCCGCCTTCTGTCCGATGAACTGTTGGCTGCCGTCCGCCGCGATGCGCGTGACACCACCACGCGCATCGGCCGCCCACAGGGTGCCGTTGCGCTCGGCCAGAATACATTCGGGTCGCTGCAGGTCAACCCCGATGGTGGCAATGGCGTCACGCTCCAGCGTGAAGCCGTCCAGTGGATTGGCGATGCTCACTTCAATAACACCAGGCTGAAGAACGGAAACGCGATCAGCAGACCCAGTACCGCCGTCATCGTCAGCGTGAAGGGGAATGTGCCCCTGAAGATGTCACCCAGGGAAATGTCAACGGTTCGCCCCAGCGTGCTCTTGATGACGTAAACACTCAGACCAAAAGGCGGCGTCAACAGCCCGATCTCCACCGCCACGACCGTGACGACACCGAACCAGATCAGGTTCAGGCCGAACTGCTGTGCAATCGGCAGCATCAGCGGCAACACGATCAGCAAAATGGACGACGAGTCGATGATGGTGCCCAGCAACAGGATGACGACGACATAAACCAGCATGAACATGGCCACGCCAAATCCGGCCGCTGCCATCCACTGCACCATCGCCTGCGGCGTTCCGCTCATGGCCAGCATGCGTGTGTAGATGTTGGCGCAGATGATCAGAAAGCTGACCGACACTGTGACATGCCCGGTTTCGGTCAGCACGCCCCAAAAGCTTTTCATCGTCAGTTTGCGGCGCAGCAGCGCAATCGCCAGCGCCATGAGCGCACCCACCGCACCGGCCTCGGTGGCGGTGAAAAAGCCGGCATAAATGCCGCCCAGCACCGATCCAATCAAGAGCACGATGGGCGTGACCTTGAGCGCCATTTCGCGCATCGGCATCATGTCTTCCAGCGCGATATCGAGCGGTTCGCCCTTAACGTAAACCCAGGCCGGGCGCAACCAGGCCATCGCAACAATCACGATCGAAAACGCCAGCGCCAGAACCAGGCCGGGAACAATGCCGGCCGTGAACAGGTCACCCACCGACTGGTCTGCCAGAAAGCCGTACAAGATCATCAGCAGGCTCGGCGGAATCAGCATGCCCAGCACCGAGGAGCCGGCTACGACACCCACAGCAAACTTGGGCTGGTAGCCAAAACGCAGCATCTGTGGCACGGCAACGCGTGTGAACACGGCGGCCGACGCAATCGAGATACCTGTAATTGCCGCAAACACGGCATTGGCTGCAACCGTGGCGATACCGAGACCGCCGCGAATCCGTCGGAAGGCCTGGTTGGCAACATCAAAGGCGTCTTTGCCGATGTCGGCGTAGGCCACCAGGAATCCCGTCAGCACAAACAGGGGAACCACACCGAAGATGTGGCTGGAAATTGAATCGTTGACGGCTTGCGCCAGCAAATTGGCCGCTACCTGCACGTCGCCACGAATCAACCAGACACCGATGAAACTGAGCAGGCCCAGCGTAATCGCCACATGCATGCCGGCGTAGATCAGGATCAGCATCAGCACCAGTGATCCCAGGGCGATAGAAACATTGCTCATGTCGAACTTCCGTTAACAAATCGAGACTGCAAACGGCGAATATCGAGCCATGCCAGCAGCAGGAAACTTAGGGCCGTGGTAACCAGGCCAATGAGTGTGATCAAACGGATCGGCCAGACCGAGAGCTGGAAGTCACCGACCGCGCCCACGTACTCCTGAATCCGGACCGCATCCACCAGCGGCTCCCAACTCGCCAGCAGGATGACCAGCATGAGGCCCAGGCCCACCAGATGGAAGGCGGCGTGCAGTGCATCGGCCGCTTTCGGGCTGCTCTTCTTGATGCGATCGAGCAGGATGTCGGCACGCGTAAAGCGTCCGGCGTGCAGCGTGTCGGCCAGTTGCAGGAACACAATGCCGACGATGGACAGCGAGACCATTTCAGTGACCCCGCGCACCGGGTGGCTGAACAGGTTGCGTCCAAATACATCGAGATTGATCAGCACCATCAGCCCCAGGATCCACAGGGTTCCCAGGGCATTCATGGCCCGGTTCAGGCGGTGCAATCCAAACGGAAGCGCAGCACCATAAGAGTCGCTGACAGGCCCCTGCCCGCTTGCGACTTCGGATTCTTCAAGCGCCATTTATTTGCTCCAATCGCGCGGCAACTTGGTACCGGCCTTTTGCAGGTTGGTCATATAGGCCTTGAGCACCTCGTTGCCCGGCAGGCCCTTGCCTTGCGCATCGGTCGCCCAGTTCTTGGCGACCGGTCCCAGCGAATCAGCCCAGCGCTTGCGCTCGACATCGCTGAGGTCGCTGAACTTGGCACCGCCCTCCACCATCTTCTGCATCAGGGCGCTGACCGCAGCTGCCTGCGCCTTGGAGTAGGTTGCCTGCCAGACTTCACCGGCCTCGACGAAGGCCTTCTGCACCTCTGGCGGGAACTTGTCGAAACGACTCTTGTTGACGACCAGTCCACCGGCAAACTGCGCGCCGAAATTGACCTTGGTGACATAAGGCGCGACTTCGTGCAGTTTGGCACTCCAGGCACCGGTCGTGAACACCAGGGCACCATCCGACACGCCGGACTTGATGTCCTCGTAATAACTGTTCAGGGTGCCGGCAACCGCAACCGCGCCGGTGCCGCGCACCCAGTTCGACGACGGTCCTGGCGCACTGACTTTCTTGCCCTGCAAGTCTTCAAGCTTGGTGAGCGGGAACTTGGTCCAGATGTGGTAGGTGTCAAGCGCCATGCCGCCCAGGTATTGCAGCCCGTTCTTCGTCCAGGCATCACCCATCGCCGGCACCGAGATCTGCAGGTCGGCAACGGTTTTGGCCACCAGCCCGATATCGTCACTGCCAAAAGGCGTGTAGTAGGAAATGTTCTGCAGCGGAAACTTCGAGCCTTCGAACACCGTGCTCACGATGGCAACATCGGCCACGCCATCGGCAACACCTTTGGACTCGGAACCCAGTTTGAGCAAGGTGCCGCCCCAGGCCTTGGTCCATTCAATTTTGTATTTGCCGCCCGCGGCCAGGCGTTTGTCCACTTCGGGAATGAACACTTCATCAGCTGTCTTGACCCACAGAAAGACCGGCGGATGACCGGCGGCAGCCGTCATCTTGATCACTTGCTGGGCGCCAGCTGGCGCCATGGTCAGGGTTGAAATCGCTGCAGCGGTGGCAGTGAAGAGGAAGGTGCGGCGCATTGTCATTGGTAACTCCTGTTTATCAAGGGTGGGAAAGGGCTTGGGAAGAACGGTTTCGTCGGGGCGGCGAAGCAGTGAGCGTGGCACGCAGACCGCCGACGATGAAATTGGCCAGCATCGTGGCTGCGGCCGGGTCGCTGGCCTTGTTGATGCCGTTGGAGAGACGCTCCACCCGACTGTCGCTCAGGTGATGAACCAGCGCCCCCAGCGCAAACTGGTAAGCCCACGCAACCTGTTCACGTGCCGCGTGGGGCAGCGCCTGCTGCAACGCATCGATGAAGGCGTGCGCCATCGGGTCAAAGTAGTCGCGCAGCACCTGGTCTGCTTCTTCGGTACGGTTGCTGAGTTCGCGCGCCACCAGCAGCGCGTAGTACTCGCCCTCGGCGCTCGCCCGCAAACGCAGCACTGGCCCGACAAAAGCTTCGATGATTCGCGGCAGGGTCAGCGGATCGTCCGGGTCCTTCTTGATGCTGCGCAAGGCCGCCAGGCGTTCTTCAATCGTGCTGTTCCAGTGGGCGAAGATGGCGTGAAACAGCTCGTGTTTCTGCCCGAAGTAGTAGCCCACCAGTGCCAGTGGAACTTCCGCCTCTTCGGCGATCTGGCGGATCGAGGTGGCGTGATAACCCGACAGCGCAAACAACTTTTCGGCGGCCAGCAGGATCGCTTGCTTGCGGTCAACGCGCACTTCCACACTGCGCGCAATTTGCATTTTGTCGAGCAAGGCTTTTGTTTTCATTACGAACGATTGTACGCTCGTACAACAACTTGATGCGTAAGTACAAACCCTTGTACGACCTACTTGGCCATCAGGTTTCGATGAAAGGCGTCATGCTGGATTCGACCGTTGCGCGTGCCGGTGTGCGCCGCTGCTGGACTGGCAGGCGCCTGCGCAGCAGGCGCCTGCGCGCACAGACTCTGCTCTTGGGCGCAGCGCTTGGGCTGCAATCCCCAGAATGAAAGGCTTAAGGCTTGCCTGCCCTCAGAACGGATTCAGCAGGTAGAGGCCCGCCGCACCGCACAAGCTGCCCAAAGCGCCGATCACCCAGGCCGCCGAGCGCGCCAGGTAGTGCCCGATGCCGCGCGCTGCCAGCAGTCCGCCAACATGCAATGCGGCCGTGCTGACCAGAAAGCCCAAGGCATACAGGGCAAAGCCACTGCCCGGCACTTCTGCGCCATGCGCCAGACCATGCAGTGAAGCCACCAGCGCGACCAAACCCAGTCCGAGCGGCAGCGGCGTACCCTGGCGCGACAGGATCAACATGGCACCCAGCAACACGACGCTGAGTGAAATCATCGGCTCCAGGAAAGGCACGCTCAGACCAAGAGCAGCCAACGCAGAACTCAACAACAGCGTGCCCATGAACACGGCCGGCCCCCACCAGGATTTGCCTGCCGGCAGCGCCGAAACCGACCAGATGCCAACCGCCAGCATCACCAGCAGGTGGTCCAGACCCAGCGGATGCGCCAAACCTTGCAGGACACCCGAGGTGTCGTGACCGGTGTGGGCCTGTGCCATGCTGGTCGTCAGTGCCAGCAGCGCAACGCCGATACGGCCCAGTGATGAGTGGGACAACAATTTCATGGGGTGCTCCTCGTTTGAATTAAGTCTGTGGGTCTATGCACCAGTCTTGCGCCCAATGGCCGCCAAAACCTGCATCTCGCCGAGGAACTGCAAATTCCGTGCCCACGCACAAAGCGCGAAAACCCGCCAACAGTCAAGGCCTGCATGCAATCTGGCGGGAAGCGAACGGACTCCAAACTGGTTAGCGTAGCGATTACTCTGTAATCACTTTGGCGCCCGGTATAGCGCGTGCCAGCACTGCTGGCCCTTGCCCCGTCATGGAGCGACTGCAAAAAAAACAGTCGTGGCCCGCAACTTGCTTTTGACCGCTGTATCAGGCCCGAACGAGGTCTGGCTCCAGGAGACAACATGGGCGACATGAACGACATCTTCAACCTCGGTCGCGAGGCCGTGCATGGCATCGAACAACGCCTGGGCATGTCCCGACGCGACTACCTGCAGTTTTGCGCCACACTGGCCGTCACCATGGGCTTGCCGGCCGGCGCCGATGCCGCGGTGGCCAAGGCGATCGAGTCGGCCAAGCGGCCCTCGGTGATCTGGCTGCACTTTCAGGAATGCACCGGCTGCACCGAGTCCCTGCTGCGCGCAGAGCACCCAACGCTGGAAAAACTGATCCTGGAGATCATTTCGCTCGATTACCACGAGACCCTGATGGCCGCCGCCGGGCACCAGGCCGAGGCCGCGCGCAAGGACGCGATGAAGGCCAACAAGGGCAAGTACGTGCTGGTAATCGAAGGCGCGATTCCGGTCAAGGAAAACGGCAACTACTGCAAGATCGGCGGCCACACCGCAATCGACCTGCTCAAGGAATGCGCGGCCGATGCCGCAGCGGTGATTGCGATTGGCTCCTGCGCCTCCTGGGGCGGCATGCCCTCGACCGGACCCAACCCATCGGGCGCCAGCAGCGTGGCCGAAGTGCTGGGCAAGCCGGTCGTCACGATACCGGGCTGCCCGCCCAATCCGTACAACTTCCTGGCCACCGTCGTTCACTTCCTGACCTTTGGCAAGCTGCCTGAAGTCGACAAACTCGGTCGTCCCAAGTTTGCCTACTCGCGCCTGGTGCACGAAAACTGTGAACGCCGTGCGCACTTTGATGCCGGCCGTTTTGCCATGGAGTTTGGCGACGCCGGCCACCGCCAGGGTCATTGCCTCTACAAACTCGGTTGCAAGGGCCCTGAGACCTACGCCAACTGCCCGACACTGGGCTTTGGCGACGCGGGAGAGAACAACTGGCCGGTCGGTTGCGGTCACCCCTGCATTGGCTGCACCGAGAAGGGCGTGGGCTTTACCAAGCCAATCCACCAGCTTGCCAAGATGGTCAACGTGGCACCACCGCTGCAGTACGCGCGCATCGTCGAAGAACAAGGCAAGGGCGCATCACTGGCTTCGGCCGCTGCACTCGCAGCGCTGGCCGGCGCAGCAGCCGGTGCCGCAGTGATGTTGACACGCAACCTGGGTCTGTCGCACGCCGCTGAAGAAGCTGAACGCGCCAAAGCCGGCAGCAAGCCAGACGACAAGGCGCGGGGTTGATCATGGATTCCCGTCGCGATTTCCTCAAAGGGGTTCTCGCGAGCAGCGCCGCCATTACAGCGGCCGCTGTTTCGCCACCCGCTTGCGCCCGCGAGACGCTGAGCCGACCGACCGACGCACTCGGACTGCTTTACGACGCCACCCTGTGCATTGGCTGCAAGGCCTGCGTTGCCGCCTGCAAAGAGGCCAACAACAACCCACCCGAATTCTCCACCGCTGACAAGCTGTGGGACACGCCGCTCGATACCTCAGGCTACACCTTCAACCTGATCAAGATGTACCGCAACGGCACGATGGAAACGAAGGACGCCGAAGTCAACGGCTACGCCTTCATGAAGACCTCGTGCATGCACTGCGCCGACCCGTCCTGCGTATCGGCCTGCCCGGTCTCGGCCATGACCAAAGACCCGGTCACCGGCATCGTCGCCTATGACGCCGGCGCCTGCGTCGGCTGCCGCTACTGCGTTGTCGCCTGCCCGTTCGGTATCCCGAAATTCCAGTACGACTCACCCACCGGCAAGATCGGCAAGTGCGAGCTGTGCCGCCATCGCACCAAAGACGGCCACTACTCTGCATGCGCCGAAGTCTGCCCGACCGGCGCCACACTTTCGGGCCGCACCAGCGATCTGCTGCTCGAAGCCAAACGCCGCCTGGCGCTCAAGCCCGGCAGCGTGACGCGCTACCCGCGCGGCAAGATTGGCGGCGCCGACCAGAGCTACGAAGGCAGCGTGGGCAACTACCTGCAGCATGTGTATGGCGAGAAGGAATACGGCGGCACCCAGGTGCTCAAACTCTCAGCCGTGAGTTTCGCCAAAGTCGGGCAGCCCGATCTGCCACTCACATCCTCGGCTGCAACGTCTGAGACGATCCAGCATTCGCTCTACGGCGGTCTGATCATGCCGCTGGCCGTGCTCGGCGCCCTGAGTTTCATCGCCAAGAAAAACGTGCATGACGAAGACGATTCGTCAGCCAACACCGGCGGGGAGAAATGAGCATGGCACACCATCACAACACAAGCCCGGCACCCGTCGGCGGCAGCCTGATCAACGCGGCCACGCTGGTCTGCAGCGTCTTGATCGCCATCATGGCAGCCATCCTGCTGGTGCGCTTCTTCTTCGGC
This sequence comes from uncultured beta proteobacterium, assembly GCA_903896425.1. GTDB lineage: Bacteria > Pseudomonadota > Gammaproteobacteria > Burkholderiales > Burkholderiaceae_C > Rhodoferax. The sequence goes on from CAITXW010000307.1 coordinate 11,258, forward strand.
ATCGGCGCTGTTACCAACGTCAACGACGGCTACTCTTGGGGCATCTGGGTCGTGGTCGACGTCATGATCGGCTCGGCGCTGGCCTGCGGCGGTTTTTCCGTCGCGCTGCTGGTCTACATCTTCAACAAGGGCGAGTACCACCCGCTGATCCGCCCGGCCCTGCTGGCCAGCTTGTTCGGCTACACGCTGGCTGGCGGCGGCATCTTCTTTGACCTCGGGCGCTGGTGGAACTTCTGGCACATCTTCTGGCCCGGCTATGTCAACGCCAATTCGGTGATGTTCGAAGTGGCGGCCTGCGTCACCGCCTACATCCTCGTGATGTGGATTGAGTTCGCACCGGTGTTCCTGGAAAAGTTTGGCCTGCACGACGTCAAGAAGAAACTGACGAAAGCGCTGTTCTTCTTCATCGCGCTGGGCATGGTGCTGCCGATGATGCACCAGGCGTCACTGGGCACCATGCTGGTGGTCATGGGCGGGCAAGTCAATCCGCTGTGGCAGACCCCGATGGTGCCGCTGATCTACCTGCTCACCGCCATCGTCATCGGCTACGGCGTCGTGCTGTTTGAGTCCTGTGTGGCGGCCTCGGCCTACCGGCGCAAGATCGAAATGCACCTGCTCAACCCAATGGCAAAAATCATGCTCGGTGTGCTGGCGTTCTACCTGGTCGTGCGCTTTGCCGACCTGCTGGTGCGTGGCGCGCTCGGAGAAGCTTTCAAGCCAAGCTTCCTGGCGTTCTCGTTCTGGGTCGAGAACCTGTGCTTTCTGGCGCCCTTCCTGTTGATCGGCAGTGCCGAAGCACGGCGCAATCCGTCGAAGCTGTTCCTGGCCGGCATCGCCATCATGCTCGGCGGCATCCTGTTGCGCCTGAACGGTTTCCTGATCGGCTACGGCCATCACACCGGCTCCGGTTGGTCTTATTTCCCGTCCTTCACGGAAGTAATGGTGACCACCGGCATGTTCGCCGTTGAAGTGCTCGGTTACATCATCATCACGCGCCGCTTCCCGGTACTGCCACGGGAAGAAGCGCAGGTGGCTTCTTGATATTTAGAATTATTCTGGAGACAAAAAATGTCAAAACGCATAACGATTGACCCGATCACCCGCATCGAAGGCCACCTGCGGATCGACGTCGACATCGACGGCGGCAAGGTGCAGAAAGCCTGGTCCTCCGGCCAGATGTGGCGCGGCGTGGAGTTGATCCTGCTTGGGCGCGACCCGCGCGACGCTTGGGCCATCACGCAGCGTATCTGCGGCGTCTGCACCACGGTGCATGCGATCACCTCGGTACGCGCGGTGGAAAACGCGCTGAAGATGGAAATTCCACTCAACGCGCAGTACATCCGCAACCTGATCATCCTGGCGCACTCGGTACACGACTTCATCGTTCACTTCTACCACCTCTCGGCACTCGACTGGGTTGACGTCACCTCGGCGCTGAAGGCCGATCCGGACAAGACCTCGATCCTGGGTGAGAGCCTGTCCTCCTGGCACCTCAACAGCAAGCACGAGATGCGCCGCGTGCACGAGCGGCTCAAGCACTTTGTCAACGGCGGCCAGCTCGGCATCTTCACCAACGGCTACTGGGGCCATCCGGCGATGAAACTCTCGCCCGAGGTCAACCTGCTGGCGGTGGCGCATTACCTGCAAGCGCTCGAAGTGCAACGCAAGGCCAACAAGATCGTCTCGATCCTGGGCTCCAAGACACCACACATTCAGAATGTCGCCGTCGGCGGTGTCGCCAACCCGCTGGCCACCGATTCACAGGCCGTGCTGACGGTAGAGCGCCTGATGGCGATCAAGGGCTGGATCGACGAACTCTCCGACTTCGTCAAGAACGTCTACCTGATTGACGTCGCTGCCGTCGGCGCTTTCTATCCGGAGTGGACCGCTATCGGCAAGGGCGTTACCAACTACCTGTCGGTGCCCGACATCCCGCTCGATACCAAGGGCACGCAATTCGCCTTCCCCGGTGGCTTCATCGAAGGCGCCGATCTGGCGACGCGCAAGCCGATCTCATCCTTCAATGACCAGTACTGGCAAAAAGGCGTCGAGGAGTCGGTCAAGCACTCCTGGTACAACTACGAAAAGGCCGGCGCCCTGCACCCGTACAAGGGCGAGACCAGTCCGAACTACACCGACTTCAAGGAAGACGCCAAGTACTCCTGGATGAAGTCGCCCACCTTCTATGGCAAGACGGCCCAGGTCGGCCCACTGGCACGCGTGCTCAACGGTCTTGCCGCCGGTCATGCCCCCACCACCAAGTACGCTACGGCTGCGCTGGATACCGTATCGGCTCTGGCAAAAACCAAGATCGGCCTGGGTGCCATGCACTCGACCATCGGCCGCCACGCGGCGCGCGCCATCACCTGCTGCGTCAACGTCGATCTGCTGGCCGACCAGTGGACCGCCTTGCTCACCAACATGGGCAAGGGCGACCTGGCGACTTTCAACAAACCGGTGTTTCCGAAGGACGAAGTCGCGGGTGTGGGCTTTCACGAAGCACCGCGCGGCGCGCTGTCGCACTGGGTTGTCATCGACAACGGCAAGATCAAGAACTACCAGTGCGTTGTGCCCTCGACCTGGAACGCCTGCCCACGCAACGAGAAGGACGAGCCCGGCCCGTACGAAGCATCGCTCATGGGCACGCCGATTGCCGATGTGGAAAAGCCGCTCGAAGTGCTGCGCACCATCCACTCCTTTGACCCCTGCATCGCCTGCGCCATCCACCTGACCGACAAGGAAAGTGACACGGCGATCTCGATCAAGGCGGTCTGATCGGCTTTACTATCAAGGGGTCGGCGTATCCAGCCGGCCCTTTTCATTTCTGGGGTTTGACTTATGCGTGCAGTTGTTCTGGGAATCGGCAACACCATCCTGACCGATGAGGCGGCGGGCGTGCGTGCGGTCGAGTTGCTCGAACAGGGCTACCAGATACCCGAAGACGTGCTGGTGATCGACGGCGGGACTTCGGGCATGGAGATGATCGAAGACCTCTCGGACCTTGATTTCCTGATCGTCATCGACGTGGTCAAGACCGGCGCCGCACCCGGCACCGTGGTGAAAATCGCCGGCGACGAGATCCCGGTCTTCTTTCGCCGCAAGCTCTCGCCGCACCAGATTGCGCTACCCGATGTGCTGGCCAGTCTGGAGTTGCTCGATGCCATGCCAAAAGAAATCGTCGTACTCGGCGTCGAGCCGATCTCGCTCGAACTCGGCATGGAGATGACACCCACCATCGCCGAAAAAGTTCCGACTCTGGTCGAGATGGCGGTGGCCGAGTTGCGCGCGCGCGGCTACCAGCTCGCCGCGTTGAACGCCAAGGTGGCCTGAGATGTGCCTGGCCGCTCCGTCACGCGTGATCGAAGTGCAGGATGGCGTCGCCATCACCGAGTGCTTCGGCCAGCGCCGCCAGGTCAGCCTGCTGCTGCTTGACGAAGAAGTGGCGGTAGGCGACTACCTGTTGATCCAGGCCGGTGGTTTTGCATTTGAGCGCGTCGATGCAGCCCAGGCCGAAGAAGCCCTGGCGCTGATGCAAGAACTGATGGCGCAGGACAGCGCGCCACGGAGTTGGGGCGAAACCTCTTCATGAACCGACGCCGACGTGCCTGTAGCCCGTATGAAGCCGAAGGCGCAATACGGGGACGCCTGTGCCGTGCCAATCCCGTATTGCGCTGCGCTCCATACGGGCTACGCGTCGCATTGACGGGCGGGTTCATGGTGCGTGTGCGGTGTCGGCCGGATACGGGAAGCTCGCAATGATGATCCACACCGACAGTCCGTCTGACGCCGTCGAACAAGCCTTCTTTCGGATTGAACGCGAGCAGATGACCGACGTGCCGATTCTGAACCCGGCGCTCGCCGTCGAAGCGATTGACTTCCAGCGCTGGCAGGGTCACTGGCTCGGCATTGTTGTCACGCCCTGGTGCATGAGCATTCTGCTGCTGCCCGGCAGCACCGAGAACTGGGCCTCCACCGGCGAAAACAAACGCCGCTTCGTCAAATTTCCGGCTGGCGATTTCGCTTTTCTGGGTGGCGCGGAGCCCGAGCTTGGCGAGTACCAGAGCTGCCCGCTGTTCTCGCCGATGGACCGGTTCGCCAGTCAACACGATGCCGTCCAGACTGCACGCGCTTCACTGATCGGTCTGCTGTCAGCAGCGCCTGTTGCGGCTGAGGCCGCACCCAAGCAAGAAAAAACGGCCGACCAACCGGATCTGTCGCGCCGGCGCTTCTTTGCCCTGCGCCAGGTGCGGCGATGAATGTTTGAGTAGACTGCGCCCATGCATGAAATGTCGCTTGCCGAAGGGGTGCTGCAGTTGATCGAGGATTCAGCGCGGCAGCAGAATTTCTCCAGCGTCAGCACGGTCTGGCTCGAGATCGGCGAACTCTCGGGCGTCGAGGTCGAGGCCATGAAATTCTGCTTTGACGCCGTCACGCGCGACAGTGTGGCCCAGGGCGCGCGGCTCGAGATCATCACGCTGCCCGGCACCGGTTGGTGCATGGCCTGCGCGCTGTCGGTGCCGATGAGTGAAGTGTTTGGCGAGTGCCCGCACTGCGGCGGCCATCAGATGCAGGTCACGGGCGGCACCGAGATGCGCCTGAAAGAATTGGAAGTAGAGTAAGCAAGCTGAGACTTTGTGGGACAGACCGCAGCGACGCACCAGCGCGCCAGCTCTGTCCTCAACTTGAAAGAGAGAACCCGAATGTGCACAACCTGCGGCTGCGGTGCCGGTGAAGTCAGGATCGAGGGCCAAGCGCCCGGCCATGACCATGAACACGGTCATGCGCACGATCATGTGCATGCCGACGGCACGACGCACGGCCATGAGCACGGCCATGAGCACGGCCACGACCACGGTCATGAGCACAGCCACGCACATCCGCACGAGCACGAGCACGAGCACGAGCACGAGCACGATCACGCCCACGAACACAGCGAGGCCGCGCAGCATTCGCACGCGCCGGGCGTCAGCAACAAGCGCATGGTGCAGATCGAGCAGGACATCCTGGCCAAGAACAACGCCTACGCCAACGAGAACCGGCAACAACTGGCCGAGCGCGGCATCTTTGCGCTCAACCTGGTGTCCAGCCCCGGCTCCGGCAAGACCACGCTGCTGTGCAAGACCATCACCCTGCTCGGTGCGCAGCCACTGGCTGTGATCGAAGGCGACCAGCAAACCAGCCAGGACGCGCAACGCATTCGCGCCACCGGCGCGCCTGCCATCCAGATCAACACCGGCAAAGGCTGCCACCTGGACGCACACATGGTCGGCCACGCGATGGGGCAGCTGCGCTTGCAGGAGGATTCGCTACTGATGATCGAGAACGTCGGCAACCTGGTCTGCCCGGCCGCCTTTGACCTGGGCGAGGCGCACAAGGTGGTGATCCTGTCAGTGACCGAAGGCGAAGACAAGCCCATCAAGTACCCCGACATGTTCCGCGCTGCCAGCCTGATGCTGCTCAACAAGATCGACCTGCTGCCGTACCTGGAATTCGATGTCAATGCCGCCATCGCTTTCGCGCGCCAGGTCAACCCACAGATCCGCGTGATCCAGGTCTCCGCCACCAGCGGCGCCGGCATGGACGAGTGGCTGGCCTTTCTGCACGCCGGTCTGGCCGCAGCGCACAGCGCACGCCACGAGACCGTGAACCAACTCAAGCAAAGAATCGCGGCGCTGCAAGCACAGTTGCAGCGCCAGTGAGACAGCAGTTGGGTAGCCCGTATGGAGCGCAGCGCAATACGGGGTTGGCAAGGCTATGGTTTCCCCGTATTACGCCTTCGGCTTCATACGGGCTACAGGCGTCGATGACGTGAAGCACTCATGCCCTTGACTGACATCGCGCGCCGCATTCTTGTGAGCGGCATCGTCCAGGGCGTGGGCTTTCGGCCCATTGTCTGGCGTCTCGCTCAGCAGTTGAACCTGAGCGGCTGGGTGCGCAATGACGCACAGGGCGTCGAGATTCTGGCCCAGGGCAGGACTACGGATATTGATGAGTTGCTGACGCGACTGCACAGCGAAGCGCCGGCACTGGCCTGCGTCGATGCGGTGCAAGCGCAGGACGCAACGCCCAGTGCCTTGCACAGCTTCACCATTCTGCCCAGCGTCCAGGGCCACGCCAGCACCAGCACCGCCATCGGTCCCGACGTCGGTCTGTGCCCGGACTGCGTGGCCGAGTTGTTCGACCCGGCCAATCGGCGCTGGCGCCACGCCTTCATCACCTGCACACACTGCGGTCCGCGCTACACAGTGACGAACGCCCTGCCCTACGACCGGCCCCAGACCAGCCTGGCGCCGTTTCCGCTGTGCCCGAGCTGCGAGCGCGAATACTCCACACCCGCGAACCGGCGCTTTCATGCCGAGACCACCTGCTGCCCACAATGCGGCCCGAAACTGGTGCTGCATAACGCGCAGGGGCAAGCGCTCAATGGCGACCCGATCACGCACACGCTGGACTTGCTGCGCGCAGGTGCCATCGTCGCGATCAAGGGCCTGGGCGGCTTTCATCTGGCCTGCGATGCGCGCAATGCGCAGGCCGTGCAGCGCCTGCGCGAGCGCAAGAACCGCGAGGCCAAACCGTTTGCCGTGATGAGCGCCAATGTGGCAAGTCTCGCGCCCTACGCCCACGTCTCGGACGCCGAGCGCGAATTGCTGGAGAGCCGCGAGCGCCCTGTGGTCCTGTTGCGCGCCGTGTCCGGGTGCGAAACCCTGCTCTGCGGCGTAGCGCCCGGCCTATCTGAACTCGGCGTCATGCTGCCGACGACGCCGATCCACTTCCTGCTGTTCCACGAAGCTGCCGGACAGCCAACCGGAATGCAATGGCTGGCCGCGCCACAAGAACTGCTGCTGGTGATGACCAGTGCCAACCCCGGCGGCGAGCCGATCGTGCGCAATTCAGATGAGGCACGCAGCCGACTGGCGGGCATCGCCGACGCCATCCTGGACCACGACCGCGCCATCGTCGCGCGCTGCGACGACAGCGTGCTGCGCCCGCTGGGAAGTGGCGCGCAATTCATCCGGCGCAGCCGTGGCTACACGCCATCAGCAATCCGTTTGCCGCACGGCGGGCCCTCGGTGCTGGCCTTTGGCGCGCACCTGAAAAACGCCATCTGCGTGACACGCGGCGACCAGGCCTTTGCCTCGCCGCACATCGGCGATCTGGACAACGCCGCGACCTGTGATTTTCTGGATGAGACCGTCGAGCGCATGCTCAGCCTGCTCGCAGTCACGCCCGACCTCGTCGCGCACGACCTGCACCCCGATTACCACAGCACCCGCGCCGCACTGGCCTTTGCCGCGCGCCACGGCCTGCCCACGCTGGCGGTGCAGCACCACCATGCCCATATCGCAGCGGTGTGCGCCGAGCACGGCCACAGGGGAGTGGTGCTGGGCCTGGCACTCGACGGCGTCGGCCTCGGTTCGGATGGCACAGCCTGGGGCGGCGAACTCTTAAGCGTCGAAGGTGCGCAGTTCAAGCGCATCGGCCAACTGCGAGCGCTGGCGCTGCCCGGCGGCGACAAGGCCGCGCGCGAGCCCTGGCGCATGGCGGCATCCGTGCTGCACGAACTCGGACGCAACGCCGACATCGGCAAGCGCTTTACCCAGGATGGCGCCAGTGTCATTGCGCAGATGCTGGAGAAAAACATCAACTGCCCGCGCACCAGCAGCATGGGCCGCGTCTTCGACGCCGCTGCCGGTTTGCTGGGCCTGTGCGAGCAGATGCAATACGAAGCGCAGGCCGCGATCTTTCTGGAGCAGGCCGCCACGCGCCACATCGAGCAGCACGGCTGGCCGGCAGCGCTGCCGCACGGCTGGCGCATCGGCGCCGACGGCCAACTCGATCTGCTGCCCCTGCTCGCCGCCCTCGACGCTGCAAGCGCTGTCGATCAAATGGCAGCGCTCTTTCACGCCACCCTGGTGGCAGCCCTAAGCGACTGGGTACTGCAGGCCGCGCAGCGCACCAGCCTGACAACCGTGGCCTGGGGCGGTGGCTGTTTTCTGAACACCCTGCTATCGTTGCGACTGCGTCAGAATATGGAAGATCAAGGCCTGACCATCCTGGCACCCCGGCGCTTGTCACCGGGCGACGCCAGCATTGCAGTCGGACAGGCCTGGATCGCCATCAACTCAAAGGATCACTGAACCATGTGTCTTGCACTTCCGGTCAAGGTCGTCGAAGTCGGACCCGGCGATGCCGCCGTGGTCGATCTGGGTGGCGTGCGCAAAGAGATTTCACTGGCCCTGCTCGACGGTGTGCAGGTGGGCGACTACGTCATCCTGCACGTTGGCTACGCGCTGTCCAAA
>CAITXW010000308.1 GCA_903896425.1 uncultured beta proteobacterium
CGCCTGGTTTGATCTGGGCCTCCGGTGCCCTGTTTGCCGCGGCGTTCGTGTATTTGGTGCCGCTGGCGATCTGGATCTACACGCTGGTTTTTGCCTTGTCTTCGCTGTGGTTTACACATTATTGTTTGGCGGCGCTGCAAGCCTTGCGCATCGAGGTGATTTTGGCACCGGTCAGCCCGGCGACCACGATGGATGTGCAAGCGCTAACATTGACCGGTGACAACTCTTCCAGCAACCATGCCATCAAATCCCACTAGCGCTGCGCCGCGTTTCGGCCTGATCATCATTGGCGATGAAATCCTCTCTGGCAAGCGCGCCGACAAGCACTTGCCCAAGATGATTGAGTTGCTCAAGGCGCGTGGTTTGCAACTCGACTATGCCGAGTACGTGGGCGATATGCCGGAGCGCATCACTGCGACTTTGAAGCGTGCTTTTGCGTCCGGTGATGTGGTGTTCTCCACCGGCGGTATCGGCGCCACGCCAGACGATCACACGCGCCAATGCGCGGCCAAGGCCTTGGGGGTCGAACTGGCACTGCACCCGCAGGCCCAGGCGTTGATCGTTGAGCGGATGCGAGAAACCGCCAGGCAGCAAGGCACAAGCTACGTTGCGGGTGATCCGGATAACATGCACCGGCTCAATATGGGTGTGTTTCCCATCGGCGCGCAAATCATCCCCAATCCCTACAACAAAATTGCCGGTTTCAGTTATGGGTTGGTGCATTTCGTGCCCGGCTTTCCGGTGATGGCCTGGCCGATGATTGAATGGGTGCTCGATACGCACTACCGGCATCTGTTCCGGAGTGCCGCCTGGATTGAAAAATCCGTCATCATTTTTGGCGCCATGGAGGCCACGTTGACGCCGCTGATGCAGGAAATTGAGCGTGCTTATGCGGGCGTCAAGGTTTTCAGTCTGCCCAGTGTGGATCACCCACAATATGGTCGCCATATCGAGTTAGGGGTCAAGGGTGAGCCTACTCGGGTGGCGGCGGCATATTCGACTCTTTTAAGCCGCTTGCAAGACCTGCATGTCAAGCTGGGCCCCGAATTGGTGCAAGAATGAAAGAGTCCATCGGGGTCCATGATTCCAGTGCACTTTCTTGGGGCAAATCTGTTTCGCGACAGGCCTTAAAATTGGCACAGAAACTGCAGGCTTTTCTTTGTAACTTTTTAAACAACAATCCAACCAGGAGTATTTAATGGCCAAGACCGTCGCAGACGTCATGAAGATGGTGAAAGAAAACGAAGTCAAGTTTGTTGATTTCCGCTTCACCGATACGCGGGGCAAAGAGCAGCACGTTAGCGTGCCGGTGTCCCATTTTGATGAAGACAAATTCACTTCAGGCCACGCCTTCGATGGCTCATCCGTGGCGGGCTGGAAGGGTATTGAAGCCTCTGACATGCAACTCATGCCAGACCCGAATACGGCCAATATTGACCCGTTTTATGAAGAAACGACTCTGTTTCTGAGTTGTGACGTGGTTGAACCCAGCGACGGCAAGGCTTATGACCGCG
>CAITXW010000309.1 GCA_903896425.1 uncultured beta proteobacterium
AGTCAAACACCGAATGGAAGGAACTCCATGATGCAAAGCTTCAGGCGCTGCAGTCCATTGTTGAAGAAGCCGCGGGTGCGAGCGTGCTTGTGGCTTATCACTTCAAGAGCGATCTGGTGCGCTTGATGCGCGCATTTCCGCAGGGCAAGTCACTGGACTCTGACCCCGACACGATCCGGCGCTGGAACGCTGGACAGATCTCGATCATGTTCGCTCACCCTGCGTCCGCCGGTCACGGTTTGAACCTGCAGGACGGTGGAAACATCCTGGTCTATTTCGGTCACTGGTGGAATCTTGAGGAACGCATGCAGATTCTGGAGCGAATTGGCCCGACGCGGCAGATGCAGGCCGGCCATGACCGGGCGGTGTTCGTGCACAACATTATTGCCAGGGACACGGTTGATGAACTGGTGATTGAGCGCGTGCAGTCAAAACGCGCAGTGCAGGACATCTTGTTGGATGCAATGAAAAGGAGCCCTGCGGTGCTCCACATGATTCGTAGTGTGGCTTGAAGGCAGTTGATGAGTGAAAGATGAAATGAACGAGAACAAAATGACCATCAAACCAGCCTACCTTGACTTACCCAGTTTGTGCGGTTTCTTAACACTAAGCGAATCAACACTGCAAAAAATGGTGCGCGAGGAAATCTTCCCCAAACCGAGGTTGCTATCGGGACGCCGAGTTGCTTGGTTGATGCGAGAAGTTGAAGAATGGGCTGAATCCCGACCCGTCGCCGACCTATTGCCTCCGGTGAATAGCGGCTATGGAAGGGCCGGCAAACCGTCCTGAGAAGCCAGCTTTTCGAGGTGCGCTGCCAGCTTTAGAAGCCACTCCCTGCGCTCCTTGTCATATGAATGCGAGTTGTAGCTCGCAACAATCCCCTTTGGCAAGTGGCCCAGAATTGCCTCGGCAATTTCGTCGACACAACCAAGAGACGTTAGCATCGTTCGACTTGTCCGTCTCAGGTTGTGTGGAGTCCAATTGGACACAGGAACGACCAACCCCTCCCCCTCCCTTTGTCTTGCCTTCGACGAGTAGGGTTGCAACGCATAGATGTAAGTTGAAAAGTCCTTTTGCATGTACTGCTCCTGCCGAACATCCTCAAACAGGTAACCAGACTTGCCTACCTGTTTTTGCCGTCGCTGCACAATCTCCAGCGCCCGACCCACTAGCGGAACTCGAAGGTCAACCGCATAAGGCGATCGTGCATTCTTGGTGTAAATCTTCGGAACAGTCCACCACCACCCATCACGCTCGTGGGTGATGTACTCAGGTTTCATCGCCAGTATTTCAACGCCACGCGCACAGGTCCAAAAGTACATTTGTGTGGCATCCCTTCCCAAAGGGTGCATATTTGGCAACCATGCCAGTAAAGTCGCAATTTCATCTGCACTGAGTACACGCCGCTGTTGACCAACGTGTTGCCCACCGATCATCTTGCCTTTACTCTTTAGCCGGCCCTTCATCACATCTCGCCAACGATTGTGTACATCCTCCGGCAATTTGCCGGCGTCCAATGCATAGTCCCAGCCTGCGGCCAACAGTGAACGCAGTTTGGCAGCCGCCGTGGGCATTGCCTTGCGCGAGTCGAGCACATCAAACGCAGTGGTGCGTGTAACCTGGGCAGCCGGTTGTGCTGCAAACTCAGGAAACTCCTCAAGTAGGCCTTCCAATGCTCGCTGTGCCGCCTGGGCGCTAGCTTCGCTTCGGTTAACCAAGAGATGCCCTTTGATGTAGTCTTGCACCAAGTCGTTGACCGTGTAGATTTCGGTCACTCGCGCAACCCGCGCGGCACGCTTGGCTTTTCGCTCAGCGACGGGCGACGTTCCGTCATCACGCTGGACACGCAAGTTCTGCCATTGGTTCGCGGCGTCGAGCACTGCCATGCTGGGCCATTGTCCGATGGCAACCTGCTTCTTTCGCCCGGTATCGGGATCGTTAAAGCGATAGGTCCAGGTCTTGCGGGAGGCTGAAACTTCAAGGCGAAGGCCTGGGCACCCCTCCACAAGCATGTGCTCGCCGGGCTTAAGCAACTTGGCCCTCCTGGGATCGAAATGCATTGGTAGAATCCTTCTGTGTTGGGTGGTACACAGGGCAATAACAAAACCTACCCCAAACCTACCCTGACAGGGTAAGTTTAGAAGGATTTAGATAAGTGTCAATACTGCCAAAAAAGGTAGGATTGATGAAAAAAGTGCATTAAAATCAAGCACTTAGTGATAAAAGTTGAATGAATTCAACTAGTTACAAAATGCGGGTGTAGTTCAATGGCAGAACGGCAGCTTCCCAAGCTTCATACGAGGGTTCGATTCCCTTCACCCGCTCCACGTCTCGATAACTGGTTGGTTTAATTCAGTAAATCGACTTTTTTGTCTCCTGCTACAGCACACTCATACAAAGGTGTGTCGTGCTCAATCTTTTTCGTCGCCCTTCGGGCATCTACGTTTTCCGCATTGCTGTCCCCATTCAGCTACGGCCAGTCTTCGGTAAACGCGAGGTCGTCGCCAGCACTGGTAGCAGTGAACTGACGATCGCAAAAATTGTCGCTGGCGCGCAGGCTGCACAATGGCGTCAACGCTTCTTCGACTCAAGCCGACTGATGTCGATGGCCAGCAAATTCAAGATGGATCACAAAGAAATACTGAATCTCGCCCAAGGACACCCCATTCTTCTGGGTGGCGGGCACCTGACCCTAAATCACGCTAGCACTGCGTCGGGTATTAGCACCACCGATTTACTCAGAGCCGCAGCCAGTGGCAATTTGCCGCTATTTGTGCGCGCTGGCAGCATTAGAGGTCATCTGGTGCCCACAGAAGCCTTGGAACTGGATGATCCAGCCTTGGGTCTCTCTGGTGGGCTTGTCGTGCCCCAAGTTAGCCATATGCCCGAGTGCGCCGTGGAACACATTGGCGCGGGGTTACTCATGATCCCAGCGATGGACCTGCCCGGGCTCACATCAGCTTTACTGACCGGCACTAAAAATGTCACTCTGGTAGCGTTAGACCTGCTGGACCATCCTGGTATGGTCTTTGTCCCCAATGACGTATTGATCATCAATCAGGACAGGCTTGAGGTGGTGGCGGGTGATGTCGAAATGCTGCGGCGATCACTCTCGGCAATGATCGCGCCAGAGCAAATTATTGAAGCCAAGGCTGTCATGATGACGAGTCTTGAAGGCCCTACCGGCAAGGCAGGAAGAAGATCGCACGAACTGCTTTCAACTGCACTGGATGAGTACATCACCGTTCGAGTTCGACAGGATGTCGGCCTCGAAAGTGAAATTACCCGTATCAAAAATGGATGCGCTCTGCTGATCGACTTGGGTGGTGACCTACCCTTGTCAGAAATCACGTCCGATAGCCTACGCCGTTTCCGCGATCACAAGTTGTCCCAGGCACCAGCCAACGAAAACAAAATCAGACTGATGTACGGCACGACCTCAGTGGCGTCATCGATGAAGAAGGTCGAGGGCATGAACTGGCCGATCATGTCAATGGTTTGTCGATTTCAATAGGAATGCTCAAGGTCAGAAGCTAAAAAACGCACCCTCAAAACGCAGAGTGCCCCTACACCCAGTTCTCTTGAAACTAGGTTTTGATAAATGGATCGCAGCCCTCAGTTCCGCTGGTTACACCCGACTGTTCCCCGAGTTGAAACATGATTCTGACAAGGGCTTTGGGAAAGCAGCCACCAAATGGTTCAGCCGTTACATGGCCAGTCTGGGAATACCGCGAGATGGAACAAAAACGTTTCACAGCTTCCGACACACATTTACAAATGCATTACCCGAAGACACCCCGGAGCGAATGAGCAGACAGTTAACTGGTCATGCACGAGGCAAAGATGTGCATGACACGAGATACCGGAAAGACAAAAATCCAGAGGTTCTGGCCCCATATGTCGAACGCCTTGCCGTGACACTGCCGACGATTTCCCCATTCGACATTGAAGTCGGTTTAGCTGCCATCACGGATGCTCTGCAACGCAAGAATAATGGCAGAGGCGCGAAGGAAGATATTGAGGGTGCGTGACGATCCTGGAAAAGAAGGAAAAAATGCAAGAACGAACCTCACCGTCAAGTCATGCGTGAGACCGTGAGATTTCCTCAGAGATGTCGTTCTATAAGCACTTTCTTGGCAGCATGGAAAAATCTGGCACCTTGGGCCTCAACCCAAAGGTTCGCCTGATTTGGGGTACAAGGTCCAGGCAAAGCCGCAATGACTAAGCGGATTTCAAAGGTTAGAACAATGCTTGATGCTCACGGCAATACGCAACGCTGCCAAAACGCGCTGCATTGTTCCAGCAGTACTTGCCCTCGGCAAAACTGATCTTTGCGGCGCACTTGGCGCAAATCAGTCGCCTCGTCGGCTCGTCCTTCGGTTGGGTCGGGGTAGCCGGCTGCGGCGGCGTGATCGCAGGGCTAGTGGCGGAAGTGTTAGCTGGATTCGGAGCCGAAACCGAATTGAAAGCTGCTGAAGCCCTCACAGGCGGCTCCTTTGGGTGCATAAAGTCGGGCAGGGCCATCAAGTCGGCGGGGTGGTGCTGGCGCTTCAACTTTTCGCCCCATTCCCTAATCGTATCGAGGCTTCGCATATTTAGTGCGCTCTTGAACACTGTTGCAACGCCAAGCGACTCTACAAACTGCTTGTGCCAGGTCGGAAACTGATCAGCCTTGATCACGTTGCTGGAATCGAAGACTTTGGCAGATGGTCGTTCAATGGTGGCTTTCGGATGCAACAGCACCACGTGGTGAAAGTCTGGAAGGCTCTGGGTGCGACCTACTATTTCCAGGCGTTCAAGCAATTTGCACAGCACTCGTTCATGACGATGGCTCTGTTCAATTGGGGAAGGAATACCGAAACGTTCGCGCTCGTACTCAGCGGTGAACTCACCTTGGTCGTTGATGACGAGGTTGCAGGCGTAGTTCTTTGTTTCAAGCAAGTAGATCTTGGAACCTCGGGTGAATACCAGATGGTCAATCTGAGCTACATCCCCGTCAACGACAAAGCGGAGGTCGTGCAACACGACACTGCTTTCACCATCCTTGAAGTAATTGTCGAGGTAGTGAGCAGACTCGTTTTCGCCTTGAATACCTTTTTTCAGACGCATCAACTCTTCGCGTAGCCATTTCCTTTGCCTCTGATCGATCAACTGTGAACGTTGAAGTTCTTCCAGCAACGTCAGTCGTTTTGATTTGTCGTCAGCCGACTTCAACAGCATGGTCCACTCTCCCGGTTGCAGAATACTTGAGACCCCATCGGGGCTTGTTCTTGACAACCATTATCACCAGATTGCTGTCAAATTGAATGCGAAGGGAAACATCGTACTCGCCTTGAAATTTTCTTCAGACGAAGAGCTCATCTGGCCCGGTGCAAGACGAAGCGAGTAGCCGTCTGAGCGAACCAACACGTCCGTCACGGTGACTTTACGCGGCGGTCGTTCGCCCACGAGGGCAATTACCTGCTTTCTCTGCACCTCGGCCCAACACTGGCCTTGAGAAATTGAACCGCCAGCAAGCAGCCAGTCGTGAACGGCCGGACTCGCTGCTTATAGAAAGATGTACAAAAGGCGATAGAGGCTCGTGCAGAGCCACACAAGGCAAGACCTTACTGCTTTGCTCTATTAGCATCGGCACGCAACTTCTTCTTGTCCGCGTGAACAACAGTTTTCTGCGCTTTAACAAGTCGGCGGTCCGCCTTCAATACAGTCTTATCAGCCGCAACCGCCGCAGTATTTCCAGTTGCCTTGTCGGCCTTGAGCGTCTTGCGCGCAGCTTGGGCGCTTTGGCGATCCGCTTTCAACTTGGCCCGATCAGCCTTCAATTGAGCACGGTCTGCCTGTACTACGGGATTGCGGGCTGGCGCCGAGGCAGCAGGTGCCTGTGCAAACGAAGCCACAGCAAGGCCAGAAAGCACCACTGCAGCGATCAGATTTTTTACAGTCAACATATTGTTCTCTCATCCAGTGACAGTCGCGCAAGCTCCGACTGCCATAAGCGGGTCCGAATTATGTTCGGTCTTGTTTTTCAAAACGTAGGACTCAACCAACGTGTTGACAGAAATACACTTATTTACAAGATCGGACGGCTTGGCGTTGGCGAAGAACTCGGGGCGGGTTGCGAAGTCCTCGGCGGCCTGGACTGCGGTGCCGAACGCCAGGAGGCTCGGCAGTGGTTCTGCTGCCGAACGGAAAGGAGGACGAATTTATGTTCGACGGGTCATCCCCGACGCTTTGCCACGAAGGCTTCAGCATCATGCTTTCTGACAGCGGCTGCGACCTCTTTGGAAACAATCGTTTTCCCGATTGGTGCAAGTGCAATGCCTGCCAGCTTCAGGTGCTGGATGGCAAATGGGATGCCGATGATGGTGCAGAAGCACAGGATCGCAGAGATGACGTGACCGATGGCAAGCCAGACCCCAGCAAAGATGAACCAGATGATGTTCCCGATCATGCCCAGCCCCCCCGTACCGATGTCGTCTTGATTCGACAATTCCTTGCGGCTGACAGCTTCTTTTCCAAAGGGGAAGAATGTGAATTGTCCAATGACGAAGCAAGCCTTGCCCCAAGGGATCCCGACGCATTCGCATATTGGGTGCAGTGCCGGCGCGCAACTGGCTGCGGTGCATGGCACAGCGTCTGCGTATGTTCTCGGCCTGACCGATGTTCACCATGCGCGTGACACGGTTTAGCATTCCGTAGATGCCATGCGTCTTTGGAAGCGAGTCAATTCCATCAACCGGAGGGGTGCGAAACACAGCGTCAATGTCGGAATCCATCAGCGGCTCCTATCGTGCGAAGTTAATGCGGGCAGGTTCATGGTCATGGTGTCCGATCAGTCGTCATTGCGGTCAAGCGCAGCCTGTGCCAGCGCATTCTGTCGTGCCAGGATGACCTTGAGCGCCGGGATGGCAGCATCTGCAAATTCAGGTGATTCAGTCAGGTTCACATCGTGACCATCCAGCCCATCACGCACCAGTTTGAGCAGATCGAGTTCGTTGGTGGTGATGAGGTACTCGCCCATGACCGCGGAAATCGCATCCCAAAGTGCCTGGTCGCTTTCCGCGATCACCTTGCTCAACAGAAACACCGGATCGACCTCAAGCAACTTGGCAGCAATCACCGCCTTACCCGGAGGCAGCTTCATGCCACCGGACTTGAGCATAGAGATGACGTTCGGCATGGGGTAGTCGAGCGCCTTCTGCAGATCGACGTTCTTGACGCCCAGATCCTTCATGCGAATTCTGAGAATGTTCTTGACCGGCAGTGCGGTGAAACGGTGGTCACGAAGCCGGAAGCTCAAAGCGGTTGGCACCGTGTCGTTGCTCATGCTCATACTGCCACCAACGCGATGATGCCGTTGCCGGGAAACACAAGTGGCGCACCCACAGCGTTGCCAGAGAGCTCGCGCAGGTGTCTGATCAGGTTCGTCTCGGTGGCGGTCAAGCGCATGGGATTGAACGCTTCCTCGATCACCTGCAGCAGGTCGGGCGATTGCTCGCACAGTGCGAGCTTCAACAGTTCTGCAGGATCCAGTTCAAGGGCAGCAGCGAGTGCCGGAATTTTGGTCAACGGCATCCGCATGGATCCCGCTTTAATCAACCCCAGGGCGATTTCGCGTTCAAGCCCAACTGCCGCGCAGAGATCGTGATCGGAGAGCTCCAGAGCTGCCTGGCGGGCCTCCATGAGGG
>CAITXW010000310.1 GCA_903896425.1 uncultured beta proteobacterium
AACTTCAATGAAATCATAGTGTTGCGACTTGCAATCGATTCCGTCTGCAAAAATCAACGCCGCCGAACCGGCGTTGGTGTACAAAATTTTCAGGCAGGCAAAATCGGCCCAAAAGAGAAAACTGAACAAAATCAATGGCTTAGCCTAAATATTTGGCAGATAGATTTTTTATGCAGCCGATAATTCGGCAAACCAGTCCCAATTTCCGCCATGAACAACAAACTGATCACCCTCGAAGCCGCTGTGCGGCGCTACACGCGCGACAGCATGCAGTACGCCAGCGGCGCCGCGCTGCCGGTTGGCTCGGATGCGGTTGTTTTTGGCCGTGAAATGCTGCGCCAGCAACGCCGGCATCTGCATGCCATCTTTCACTGCAACACGCAGCAACTCAACCTGCTGGCCGCCGCCGGCGCCGTTGATGTGGCCGAGTGCGGGTTTACCGGACTGGAGGGTTTCGGTTTTGCCAACGGCCTGCGCCGCGCCGTCGAGAGCGGCAGCATGCGGCTGGAGGACTACTCCAATCTGACATTGCCACTGCGCCTGTTGGGTGGCGCCTTCAACTGGCCGTTTGTGCCGACCACTTCGAACATTGGCTCCGATCTGCAGCACCTCAGTACCGAGCCGGGCGCGGACTATCCGGCGCAGCGCAAGATTCCCGAGGTGATCGACCCCTTCACCGGCCGCATCGTGGGCGCCCTTTCACCTTTGCGCCCGGAGCTGGCGGCAATCCACGTCACCATGGCCGATGTCGAGGGCAACGCCATCATGCTCGGCACCGAATGGAGTCGTTTCGAGCTCTCGCGTGCGGCGCAGAAAGTGGTGCTGCTGGCCGATCACATTGTTGACGGCGCTTGCATCCGCCAATACCCGAACCTGGTGCGCATTCCGGGCCTGCTGGTGGAGGCCGTTGTCTACTGGCCGTTCACGTCCTGGCCGCAGGCCTCGTGCGGCGTGCACGACAGCGATGACGCGCACATGAAAGCGATGAACCAGGCGCTGGCCACAGCCGAAGGCACGGCGCGTTACCTTGATGCGTTTGTGTTTTCCTGGCGCAACCGCGATGACTACCTGGACCTGATCGGACGCGAGTTGATCGCACAACTGCGCGCCGGGCCCACCGCTTTCCTGCTCGATCCGTACCGGCAGTGGATCCTGCCGGATGCGCAGATCGAAGCGCTGACGGCCGCCGGAGTGGGATCATGAATTACACGCAGCAGGAAATGATGGCGATTGCCACTGGGCGCGAAATCCGCGACGGCGAGCTGGCGATCTTCGGCGTGGGCCTGTCGATGCTGGCGGGCTACTTTGCCCAGGCTTGCCACGCGCCGCGCGTGCGCGCCATGACCGAAGGTGGCATCTACGGCTCGACACCGATTGGTGGTCTGCCCTGGGGCATCGAGTGCAACCGCATCTCGGCCAATGCCACCAGTTTTACCAATGGCATCGATGCACTGGGCTTCATGGTCGCCAGCGGGCGCTGCGATGTCGGCATCATCGGCGCCGCGCAGGTGGACAAGTTCGGCAACGTCAACACCACCGCCATCTGGAGCGACCCGGATCGCAAGCACCTGGAGCCACCGAAAACACGCCTGACCGGCAGTGGTGGCGCCAACGACATTGCCTGCGGCGCCAAGCGCGTCGTGATCATGGCAACGCACGAGAAGAAACGTTTTGCCGAGCGCGTTGATTACATTTCTTCGCCTGGTTACCTGGAAGGCGGTACAGCGCGCGAACGCTACGGCTTTGTCGGCGGCGGCCCCTGCGCCATCGTTACCACGCTGGGCATTCTGCGCCCCGATCCACTCAGCAAGGAATTTCTGCTCGACGGCTGGTTTGCGTTCTCCAGCCCTGAGCAAATCCGCGCCCAAACCGGGTGGGACCTGCGCGTGGCGGACCATGCGTGTGTGGTGCCGGAACCAAGTGAAGTCGAACTCGCCGCGCTGCGCCGCGTTGATGAGACCGGCATGCTGCGGCGCGGATGACGGCCAGCGTGCAAGAGGGACAATCGACAGCAAGAAGCCTGTCATGTTGATTCGGAGCAATACCCCATGAGCGACATCACCACCCTGCGCCGCGTGCTGCGCGACTGCCACACCATTGCCGTGGTAGGCCTCTCGGCAGAGTGGCACCGACCGAGTTACTTCGCTGCCAAGTACATGCAGGCGCATGGCTACCGCATCGTTCCCGTGAACCCCAAGTACCCGATGATTCTGGGCGAAACCAGTTATCCCGATCTCAAGTCGATTCCGTTTCCGGTGGATATGGTCGATGTCTTTCGCAAGCCCGGTGATTGCCTGCCCATCGCGCAGGACGCGGTGGCGATTGGCGCCAAAGCGCTGTGGCTGCAGATTGGCGTCGTCAACGAAGAAGCGCGGCAAGTCGCTGAGGCCGGCGGGCTCACCGTGGTGATGGACCGCTGCGTCAAGATCGAATATGCGCGCCTCTTTGGCGGCCTGGGCTGGATGGGCGTCAACACCGGCGTCATCTCGGCACGCCGCCCCATCTGAAAGGCATAACTACCATGAGCGACCATCAATTCGGCTTCGACACCCTGAGCCTGCACGCCGGGCAGATTCCGGACGCCGCCACCGGCAGCCGCGCCGTGCAGATCTACCAAACCTCGGCCTATGTCTTCGACAGCCCCGAGCACGCTGCCAGCCTGTTCAACCTGCAGACCTTTGGCAACGTCTATTCGCGCCTGTCGAACCCGACCGTTGCTGTCTTCGAGGAGCGCATTGCCGCGCTCGAAGGCGGGCGTGCTGCCGTGGCCACGGCCAGCGGCATGTCGGCGCAGATGATTGCGCTGCTCAACATCGTCGAGGCCGGCGACGAGATCGTGGCGGCGCGCACGCTCTACGGCGGCACGCACACGCAGCTCGATGTGAACTTTCGCAAGCTTGGCATTAACACGGTGTTTGTCGATTCCGATGAACCGGAAAACTTTGCCCGCGCCATCACGCCCAAGACCAAGGCGCTCTACGCCGAGACGCTTGGCAACCCGTCGCTCAATGTGCTCGATATCGAGCGCGTTGCTGCCATCGCCAACGCCGCCGGTTTGCCGCTGTTTGTTGACAACACCTTTGCCTCGCCCTATCTGTGCCGGCCGTTTGAACATGGCGCTGCCATCGTCGTGCACTCGGCCACCAAGTTCCTCGGTGGCCACGGCACCACCATGGGCGGCGTGGTCGTCGAGTCCGGCAAGTTCCCTTGGGGCAATGGCAACTTCCCTGGCATGACCGAGCCTTCGCGCGGCTACCACGGCGTGCGTTTCTTCGAAACCTTTGGTGACTTCGGCTTCACCGCCAAGTGCCGCATGGAGGGCTTGCGCACCTTCGGCCCGGCGCTCTCGCCGTTCAACGCCTTTCTGCTGCTGCAAGGTGTCGAAACCTTGTCGCTGCGCATGGACCGGCACTGCGCCAATGCGCTGGCAGTGGCGAAATACCTTGAGGCGCACCCCAGTGTGGCCTGGGTCAATTACCCTGGCTTGGCCTCAAGCAAGTACCACGCTCTGGCGCAAAAGTACCTGCCGCGCGGCGCCGGTGCCGTGCTCTCGTTTGGCATCAAGGGCGGTGCGGCAGCCGGCCAGAAGTTCATCGACAGCGTGCAGTTTCTCTCGCACGTGGCCAATATCGGCGACGCCAAGACGCTGGTGATTCATCCGGCATCGACCACGCACCGCCAGATGGACGAGGAACAACAAATCGCCGCCGGTGTGCCGCCGGATTTGATCCGGCTCTCGGTCGGCCTTGAGACGCTCGCCGACATCCTGTGGGATATCGAGCAGAGCCTGGCCAAGGCGATGCGGTAGCAGCAAGCACACGCACCGCCACAATCGCTGCCGCATTGGAAACCTATGGCGCTGGCCCCAACTATTTCGTTCTCAAGAACCAGTGGCGTGACACTGACTTCTCGCAGCTCAAACACTCAGCGGCGCTGAACCAAGCCTTGCAACCGGGCGTGCAAGATTTGACTGTGGGTCAACTGCAGAAAGCCAGCATGCGCAAGATCGACCGCCAGCGCGTCAAGAACTGGCGGAAGAAGACCTACGAAATGTTCGACTCGGTGCCGCCCTGATCAATCCGGGTTGCCAAACAGGTCGTTGAAATTCTTCGCGCCGTCCGAGCCGGCAGCGCTCGCCATTGGGGTGCCTTTCGGGTACTCCTCGTCAATGCGGTCCTCCCAGTAGGTGGTCGGGTTCGGCGCGCTGCACAGGCGCCGGTACACCTCTTGTGGCACCTGCTTGTAGGCGACGATGGTCTTGCTGTCCCAATGCAGATCGAGTTGCTGCGATGCAGGGTCATAGACGGCCTTTCTGATGCGGCCGGTGGTGAACGTGGTTGTGGGCATGGTTGTGGTCCCTGCAGAAACGTGATGTGGCAAGTCTACGCAGTTTGCGCCAGAGAAAATCTCGGGTTTGCAGCGAAAGCCGTCCTTGATGCTGGGGGGGCCGATGACGCTGGGGCAGATGGCTCCGCGAATGTCCCCCGGCCTGCGGCCTCCTCCTTTATTTCGCTGCGCCATCCGCCCCACCATCATCTTCAAGCAGCCGTGTTGGCAGGCAAGGGATGGATACCTGTCAACTAAGCAACGCAGACCGACAACGCCTGTTGACGCAGGGCGGCGTGGCGCTCAGCGCAGTGAGGTCAAGGAGGAGGCCGAAGGCCGGGGGACACGAACGGAGTTGAGTGCCATGTCGTCCGGAGTCCTGACGTGCCTGGTCCCGACGTCTGAAATCCATTTGGAAAGACCGCAATGTGTCTGTTTTTGACGTACACGGTTGAATGCGACGATTTTCAGCAGGTCCCCTGATTGCTTGTTTCGGAGTTCAGAGAAGACTGAGGATTGGGTCTAGGTTGCGGAGCATTTTGAGCGACGATAGGCCTGCAACCATTGCGGCCATCCTTGCCAACAGTGAGCAGAT
>CAITXW010000311.1 GCA_903896425.1 uncultured beta proteobacterium
ACCTTCGGCGGCATCATCAACCTGCGCACGCAGGTGATGACGGTGTTCGAATCCGGCAGCGAGCGCCTGCCGCAGGACTTCGACGCCATGCCGCTGTCCAGCCCGCAAGCGCTGCAAAAGCGCTTTGGCCACGAATTCGACACCGCCATGGAGAGCATGGAACTGGCCACTGGCGCTTCGCCGGCCTGGGACCGCGAAGCCTTTCTGGCCGGCAAACAGACGCCTGTCTTCTTCGGCTCTGGCGTGAACAACTTCGGCGTCATGGAAGTGCTCGAAGCCCTGGTCGATCTGGCGCCATCGCCCGGACCGCGCACCAGTTCGCTCGTGGTCAACAAGCAGCCGGTGATCCAGGTCATGCAACCCGAAGACGAAGCCTTCTCGGGCGTGGTGTTCAAGGTGCAGGCCAATATGGACGCCAACCACCGCGACCGCATCGCCTTCGTTCGCATGGCCTCGGGCAAGTACACGCCGGGCATGAAGCTCAAGGTCATGCGCACCGCCAAAGAACTGCGCCCGACCAGTGTTGTGACCTTCATGAGCCAGCGCCGCGAGGCGGTGAACGAAGCCTACGCCGGCGACATCGTCGGCTTCACCACGCACGGCGGTGTGCAGCTTGGCGACACCATCACCGACGGCTCCGTCAACCTGCAGTTCACTGGCCTGCCCTTCTTCGCACCAGAGCTGTTCATGACCGTGGTGCTGCGCAACCCGCTGCGCACCAAGCAGTTGCAGCAGGGCCTGGCGCAGCTTGGCGAAGAAGGCGCGATCCAGGTGTTTCGCCCTGAGATCGGCGGCAACATGCTGCTCGGCGCCGTTGGCCAGTTGCAGTTTGAAGTGGTGCAGCACCGCCTCAAAGGCGAGTACGACGCCGACATTCGCCTGGAGGGCAGCCAGTACACCGGCGCGCGCTGGATCAGCGCCGACACCCCGGCCGAACTGAAAGCTTTTTGCGACGCCTACCCGATGCGCATGGCACGCGACGCCGCCAACACCCTGGCCTACCTCTGCACCTCGCCCTACGACGTGCGCCTGGCGCAGGAGCGCTTTCCCAAGATCCACTTCCACCCGCTGCGCGAGCACGCTGGGCTGGCGCTGCAAAGCGCGGGCTAGACCATGGCCCTGCGTCCGCTAACCGATCTGCCGCGCAGTGTCGCCGCGGGCATGCACACGGTCTTTAGCGACATTGACGACACGCTCACCACCGACGGCCAGTTGCCACCAGTTGCCTACACCGCGCTGGACGAGCTGCGCCGCGCCGGTCTGCGCGTGATCCTGATCACAGGCCGACCCGCGGGCTGGTGCGACCACATCGCGCGCATGTGGCCGGTGGACGCCGTCATCGGCGAGAACGGCGCCTTTTATTACTGGCACGACCACGCGGCGCGCAAGCTCAGGTGCCGCCATCTGCTGGACGAAGCAGCGCGCGCTGCCAACAGCGCCGGCCTGGCTGCGGTGCGCGAGACCATCCTGCGCGAAGTACCGGGCTGCGCCGTCGCCTCTGATCAGTTCTGCCGCCTGTACGACCTGGCGATAGATTTTTGCGAAGACGTGCCGCCGCTGCCGCAAGCCGCCGTCGAGCGCATCGTGACGCTGATGGAAGAAGCCGGCATGAGCGCCAAGGTCAGCTCGATCCACGTCAACGGCTGGTTTGGCCAGTACGACAAGCTCAGCATGGCGCAGTTGCTGATGCGCGAGCGTTACGGACTCGAGTTGGCGCAGGAACGCGAACACTGCATGTTTGTGGGCGATTCACCCAACGATGCGCCGATGTTTGCCTACCTGCCGCACGCCGTCGGCGTTGCCAACGTGGCCGCCTTTGCCACGCGCATGAACGCGCTGCCGGCCTACATCACACCGTCACGCGGCGGCGCCGGTTTTGCCGAACTGGCACAGGCGCTCATCAACGCGCGCCAATGACAACAAGCGGGAGTCGATATGTTTTTTGCCACCGATCTCAGCACCGTCAGCCATGGCATCCAGCTCGCGGTGGCGCCGGTCTTCGTTCTGACCGCGGTATCGGCCATGATCGGCACAGTAGCCGGCCGGCTCGGGCGCATCATCGACCGTGGCCGGGTACTGGAAGAACGAATTGAGGCAGCCCCCGCGAGCGACCCGATGCTGGCGGCCTTCAAGGAACTGGCCAGGTTGCGCACGCGCGGTCGACTGGCCAACCTGTGCATTGCGCTGCTGACCTTTTGCGCCATCTTTATCGGGCTCACCATCGTCGCGCTGTTTCTTGGCGAGACCACCGAACTGCAGATCTTCCGCATCGCAACGCTCTTCTTTCTGACCGGCGTGGTCTGCTTTCTGCTCGCCTTGCTGTGCTTCCTGGCTGAGACGATGCTGGCAACGCGAATCCTGAATTTCAGTCGCTCCCGCAAGGTTTGAAAGACGTCAGACCTGATCTGCGCTGCTCAAACCCGCGCCAGCACATGCGCCAGCGCAACCCCGGTATGCGTACCCAACGCCACCACGTTTTCAGGGGTGGCGGCGGCGACAACGCGGCCGCCGGCTTTGCCGCCGTCGGGGCCGAGGTCGATCACCCAATCGGCTTCGGCGATGACGTCCAGATCGTGCTCGATCACGACCACGCTGTGGCCGCCATCGACCAGGCGGTGCAGCACCTTGATCAGCTTTTCCACGTCGGCCATGTGCAGGCCCACCGTCGGCTCGTCGAGCACGTAGAGCGTGTGCGGCGCTTTCATGCCACGCCGGGTGATGTCATCTCGCACCTTGCTCAGTTCAGTCACGAGCTTGATGCGCTGGGCTTCACCGCCGCTCAGGGTCGGTGAGGGTTGCCCCAGCGTCAGGTAACCGAGACCCACATCCTTTAGCAACTGCACCGGGTGGCTGATGTTGGGCATGGCGGCGAAGAACTGAACCGCCTCATCGACTTCCATCTGCAACACGTCGCCGATGTTCTTGCCGCGCCAGGTAACGGCCAGCGTCTCGGGGTTGAAGCGCGCGCCCTTGCAGGTTTCGCACAGCACTTTCACATCGGGCAAAAAGCTCATGGCGATGGTGCGTATGCCCTGCCCTTCGCAACCGGCGCAGCGCCCTTCTCCCGTGTTGAAGCTGAAGCGGCTCGCGCTGTAACCGCGCGCCTTGGCTTCCAGCGTGTCGGCAAAGAGCTTGCGAATGATGTCCCAGAAACCGATGTAGGTGGCAGGGCAAGAGCGCGGGGTTTTGCCGATCGGCGTCTGGTCGACTTCGAGCACGCGGTCGATGGTCTCGAAGCCGCTGACCGATTCACAGCCAGTCCACGGGATTTGCTCGCCCGCCGCCAGCGCATCGCGGCCGGCTTTGGTGCTGCGCTTTTGCACGGCGGTGTGAACATTGGCCAGCAGCACGTCACGCGCCAGCGTCGATTTGCCGGAGCCGGAAACGCCGGTGACGGCGACCAGGCGGCTCAGGGGGATTTGGGTTGTGATGGCTTGCAGGTTGTGCAGGGTGGCATTGGTTACGGTGAGCCATTGCTGCGCTTCTTGACCCGTGAAATTGGAATCTGACCCCCATTTCACTACGCGGCGCGTCTGCAGCGGATGCTTCATCGCGTGCAGCAGGTAGCGCCCGGTCTGCGAGTCGGGGGCGTTGACGATGTCGGCCACCAGGCCTTGCGCTACCAACTGGCCGCCGCGCTTGCCGGCACTGGGGCCGATGTCGATGATGTGTTCGGCGTGGCGGATCGTGTCTTCGTCATGCTCCACCACCACCAGCGTATTGCCCTTGTCGCTTAAGGATTGCAGCGCGCCGAGCAGGATCTGGTTGTCACGCGCATGCAAGCCGATGGTCGGCTCATCGAGCACGTAGCAAACGCCTTGCAGGTTGCTGCCAAGTTGCGCCGCCAGCCGAATGCGCTGCGCCTCGCCGCCGCTGAGCGTGGGCGCACCACGGTCCAGCGTCAGGTAGCCCAGACCCACTTGCTCCAGGAATTCGAGCCGGCTCTTGATCTCGGGAATCAGGTCGCGTGCGATGTCGCTCTCGCGCTGGCTCAAACCACCCGCTAGTTGCAGTTTGGCGACCCAGAGCCGGATGTCGCTCACGCTCAGGCGCGCGATCTCGGTGATGCCAACGCCGTAGAACTGCACGGCGCGTGCCGTGGCATTCAGGCGCGTGCCCTCGCAGGTCGGGCAGGCGGCGTCGAGCAGGTCCTCCACCTCGGGTTCGGCAAAGGTCTGCTCGCGCCCCTTGTTATCGTCGTCGCGCACCGAATCATCAAACAGCTTGCGCTGTTCCTTGCTCAGCCGCACGCCCGTGCCAACGCAGTCCGGGCACCAGCCGTGCTTGCTGTTGTACGAGAACAAGCGCGGGTCGAGTTCGGCATAACTGGTGCTGCAGACCGGGCAGGCGCGCTTGGTGGAAAACGCGTGCAGCTTGCCAATCGCCGCTGTCGGGCCACCCTCCTGCATCGCCTCGCGCAGACCGGCGAGATCGCTCAGCACATGGACCACGCCCTTGCCGTGCACCAGTGCTTGCGCCAGTGCCGCGCGCAACTGCGGCTCGTTCGCGGGGAGCACATCGAGGCTGGCCACCGGCAGCTCGATCGTGTGTTCCTTGAAGCGGTCGATGCGCGGAAAGCCGGTGGTCGGCAGAAAGTTTCCGTCAACGCGCAGGTGCGTAAAGCCGCGCGGCCGCGCCCAGTCGGCCAGTTCGGTATAGACGCCCTTGCGGTTCATCACCAGGGGCGCCAGCAAGCCGATGTGCTGGCCGCGAAAGTTCTTCAGCAACTGCGCTGCGATGCTGTCACTGGTCTGCGGCGCCACCGGGGTGCCGTCGCGCGTGCAATGCTGCGTGCCAAGCTTCACATAGAGCAGACGCAAGAAGTGCCAGACCTCGGTCGTGGTGCCAACGGTCGATTTGCGGCCGCCGCGCGACAGGCGCTGCTCGATCGCCACCGTCGGCGGAATGCCATAGACCGCGTCCACTTCCGGGCGCCCTGCCGGTTGCACGATGGAGCGCGCGTAGGCGTTGAGCGATTCCAGATAACGGCGCTGGCCTTCGTTGAACAGGATGTCGAACGCCAGCGTCGATTTGCCGGAACCCGAGACGCCGGTGATGACGCTGAACTTGCCGCGTGGGATGTTGACGGAGAGGCTCTTGAGGTTGTGTTCGCGCGCGTTGATGATCTGGATGCTGTTGCCAATGGCATCGGTCTTGTCGAGCTGTGCGTTCAATCCCCGCACGGACGAAGAGGCGAGGTACTTGAAGCCTGCGTCCTCCACAACCGGAACACCGATGCCGAAGGAGTTGGCATAGTCCCGCAGCGCCTTGCCGGTGTGCGACGTCGGGTGCAGGCGCACGTCTTCCGGCGTGCCATAGGCCACCACTTCACCACCGGCATCACCACCTTCGGGTCCCAGGTCGATCAGCCAGTCGCTGGCGCGGATCACGTCAAGGTTGTGCTCGATCACCAGCAGCGAATGGCCAGCGTCCTGCAGCTTGCGCATGGCGCGCATCAGCTTGGCGATGTCGTCGAAATGCAGACCCGTGGTCGGCTCGTCGAACATGAACAGCGTGCCGCGCCGCGCGGTCGCCTGCCGGCTCGCGCTGCCCGATTTGGCTGCATCGGCCAGGAAGCCAGCCAGCTTGAGCCGCTGCGCCTCGCCGCCAGAGAGCGTCGGTACGGGCTGTCCCAGCTTGACATATTCGAGGCCGACATCGACGATCGGTTGCAAGGCGCAAATGACGTCGCGGTCGTTGGCGAATATGGCGCTGGCTTCGCTGACGGTGAGGTTGAGGACGTCGGCGACGTTGAGCAATTTCGCGCGCCGCTCAATCGTGACTTCGAGGATCTCGGGGCGGTAGCGCTTGCCATCGCAATCGGGGCAACGCAGGTAGACGTCGCTCAGGAACTGCATCTCGACGTGCTCGAAGCCGGAGCCGCCGCAGGTCGGGCAGCGGCCGTCGCCGCCGTTGAAGCTGAACTTGGATGCGGTGTAGCTGCGCTCGCGCGACAGCGCGGCGTTGGCGAAGATCTCGCGGATCGCGTCCCAGGCGCCGACGTAACTGGCCGGATTGGAGCGTGCCGTTTTGCCGATCGGCGACTGATCGACAAACACCACATCGCTGAGCTGTTCGGCACCGAGCAATCGCTCGTGCAAACCGGGTGCTTCGGTTGACTTGCCGAAGTGGCGCATCAGTGCCGGTGCCAGCACGTCCTGGATCAGCGTCGACTTTCCGGAACCGCTGACGCCGGTGACGCAGACCAGACGCTGCAAGGGAATCTCCACGCTGACGTTCTTCAGGTTGTGCTCGCGCACGCCTTCCAGAATCAGGCGCGGCGTGCCGGCTTCGACCAGACGCTTGAAGCCCATGCCGACCTGCTTGCGCCCGCCGAGGTAGGCGCCGGTCAACGTGTCGGCGCGGCACAGATCTTCGGTAGAACCATCGAACACAATCTGCCCGCCGCGCTCGCCGGGGCCGGGACCCATGTCGATCATGCGGTCGGCCGCCAGCATCACGGCCGGGTCGTGCTCCACCACCACCAGCGTGTTGCCGGCGTCGCGCAGGCGCTGCATGGCGACGATGATGCGGTGCATGTCACGC
>CAITXW010000312.1 GCA_903896425.1 uncultured beta proteobacterium
CCGATGCCGAACATGCCGACCAGCGTTTCAAGTTTGTCGGCCAGCGCAACCACCACACCGACCGCATTGCGCGGCAATTCATCGCCGGCAAAACGCGGCTTGTAGTGGTCTTCGATCGCCAATGCCACGTCCTCACCCAGCCCATCGTGGCGCGCGTCGTAGCCGCCCATGATGCCTTGCAGCTCGGGGAACTCGCCCACCATATCCGTCAGCAAATCGGTTTTGGCCAGCTGCGCTGCGCTGTCGACAGCGGCACCCAGCGCCGGGTCGCCCAACTGCGCGCTGATGGCGCCAGCGAGTGCGCGCACGCGCTGCATGCGCTCGCCTTGCGTGCCGAGCTTGTTGTGGTAGACCACCTTGTCCAGGCCCGCCACACGCGAGGCCAGCGTCTTCTTGCGGTCCTGGTCGAAGAAGAATTTGGCATCGGCCAGCCGCGGGCGCACCACGCGCTCGTTGCCGCCGATGACCGCGCTGGCATCCGTCGGGCTGATGTTGCTGACCACCAGGAATTTATTACTCAATTTATTTGCTGTATCGAGCAGCGGGAAGTACTTCTGGTTCGCCTTCATGGTCAGAATCAGGCACTCCTGCGGTACATCCAGAAAAGCCGGTTCAAAGGCGCAGACCAGCACATTCGGGCGCTCGACCAGGCCGGTGACTTCATCGAGCAAGGCCTCGTCCTCAATCGGACGCAGCGCCGCAGCAACGGCATCGCCGCCAGCCATGACGGCCGCCGCCGCAAGCTGGCGCGCAATCTCGGCGCGGCGCTCGGCAAAGCTGGCGATCACGGCACCGTCTTCGCGCAGCGTCTCGGCGTAGCTGTCGGCGTCCATGATCAGCACCGGCGAGACCTGGGCTTCAAAACGGTGCCCTTGTGTGTGCTTGCCGGCTTTGAGTCCGAGCACGCCAACCGGCACCACGGTGCTGCCGTGCAGCGCGATCAGGCCGTGCGCCGGGCGCACAAACTGCACGCTGCTCCAGCCTGGCAGTTCGCAGTCGGTCTCGAGTTGATACGTCATGACCTTCGGAATCGGCAGGCGTGCAATCGTCTCTTCCAGCGCCTTTTGCAAGCCGGTATCGAGCGCGGCACCGCCAACCAGACTGTCGTAGAACAGCGCTTCGGCTTTGCCATCGGGTGCGCGCCGCAGCGCCGCAACGGCTTGCGCCGGGTCTGACAGATCAGCACCGAGCGCCTGCAGTTTTTTAAGCAGCGCCGGCGTGGCCTGACCGGCTGCGTCGAGACCGACGCTGACCGGCATCAGCTTTTGCTGCACCGTCTTGTCGGCGGCCTTGCGCCAAACGTTGGTGATATGCGCGCCGAGTCGACGTGGCGTGGCATAGGGCGTCACCACAGACGCCGCATCGGCCAGACCGCGGCTGCGCAACTGTGCGGCCAGTTCGCTGGCAAAAGCATCACCCAGCTTCTTGAGCGCCTTGGGCGGCAGCTCTTCAACAAACAGTTCGACCAGAAGGTTTTGCGTTGTCATGCTCATGCCACCTTCTTCGTGAGTTGTTCCACCCACTCGCGCGGCGCCATTGGAAAGCCGAGCCGTTCTCGGCTCTCGTAGTAGCTTTGCGCCACGGCGCGCGCCAGGTTGCGGATGCGGCCGATGTAGGCGGCGCGCTCGGTGACGCTGATGGCCCCCCGCGCGTCGAGCAGGTTGAAGCTGTGCGCGCACTTGAGCACCTGCTCGTAGGCCGGCAGGGCCAGTTGTACTTCGATCAGGTGCTTGGCCTGTTTTTCGTGCGCAGTGAATGCGGTGAACAAAAAGTCTGCGTCGCTGTGTTCAAAGTTATAGGCCGACTGCTCCTTCTCGTTTTGCAGATACACATCGCCATAACTCATACTGTCCGTCCAGGCCAGGTTGTAGACGTTGTCGACACCCTGTAGATACATCGCCAGGCGCTCCAAGCCGTAGGTGATCTCGCCGGTGATGGGCTTGCAGTCAATGCCGCCGACCTGCTGGAAGTAGGTGAATTGCGTCACCTCCATGCCGTTGAGCCAGACTTCCCAACCCAGACCCCAGGCACCGAGCGTGGGGTTTTCCCAATCGTCTTCGACAAAGCGGATGTCGTTCTTCTTCAAGTCAAAGCCCAGCGCTTCGAGCGAGCCCAAATAGAGCTCCAGGATGTTGCTTGGGGCGGGCTTGAGCACCACCTGGTACTGGTAGTAGTGCTGCAACCGGTTCGGATTTTCACCGTAGCGACCATCCTTTGGCCGGCGGCTCGGCTGCACGTAGGCGGCCTTCCAGGGCTCGGGGCCGAGGGCGCGCAGAAAGGTTGCGGTGTGCGAGGTTCCGGCACCAACCTCCATGTCATAGGGCTGCAGCAAGGCGCAGCCCTGGGCGTCCCAATAGGACTGCAGTTTCAGAATGATTTGCTGGAAGGTCAACATGAATGATGGGCTGGAACAGGCCGGGCCTTGTGGGTGGAACAACACGACGCGCGCGCGTCACGCCGTGATTTTACGGGCCTTCAGGCGCTGCGCCAGAGCGAGCAGGCCCACAGCCAGCAGCCAGTACGGCCACAGGCCCCAGCGCGCCACCCAAGCGGCATAAGGCGTGATGCCGCTGTGGCCTTCAACTTCACCCACCAGCACGCCCCGCGTGTTGTGTGCCAGCGCGTGGGTAACGTGCGCACGATGGTCAATGATGGCCGTGCTGCCGGTATTGGTTGCCAGCAGAAAGGGGCGCTCGAATTCAAGCGCACGCATGCGCGCGATCTGCAGGTGCTGGTCCATCGCTTGGCCCTTGCCAAACCAGGCCAGGTTGCTGACGTTGACGAAGATGGTGGGCGATAGCGCCGGGTCGAGAAAGTTGCCCGCCAGTTCTTCGCCAAACAGGTCTTCGTAGCAGATATTGGCAGCGAGCCGCTGCCCTTGCCAGACAAACGGCGGTTGACGCAGCGCGCCACGGTTGAAGTCGCCCAGCGGGATGTTCATCATCATCGTGAACCACTTGAACAGCGGCGGAATGAACTCACCAAACGGCACCAAGTGCTGCTTGTCGTAGCGCCAGGGCTGGGCCTGCCCCGGCTGCAGCCCGAGTACCGAGTTGGTATAGCCCTGCTGATAGTTGCCCAGCGGGATGCCGATCAGCGCTGCCTGCGTTCCATTTGCAAAGCGTTGTTGCAGCGCGTCCCAATAGCCCGGCGGTAGTTGTTGGGGCAGCAAGGGGATAGCCGTCTCGGGTGCAATGACCAGCGCGCTGTGGCTGGCCTGCAACTGCTCGGCGTACCAGCGCAGCGCCAAGGGCACGCCGCTGGCGGTCTCGAACTTCTCATCCTGGGCAATATTGCCCTGCAACAGCGTAACGCCCAGGCGTCCGGTGGAAGCGGCAGGCGCCGTAGCGCCATCCAGATCACGCGACAGCAGGGCCGGCAGCGTCAACAACAGCACGATCGTGAGCAGCGCGCCACCGCGCGCTGGCGCGCCGCGCAGCAACTGGGCCAGGGCCATGGCCAGAACGGCCGCCAGTGCACCCAAACCGTAAACGCCGAGCCAGCGCGCCAAAGCTGCCAGTGGGCCGTCCACATGGGCATAGCCGCCCGCGCCCCAGCCAAAGCCGGTGAGCCAGGTGCCGCGCACCAGTTCAGCCAGCAGCCAGAGCGCCATGAAGACCAGCATCTGCTGCATGCGAGCGCTCGGAGCCAGCCACACAAACAGACCTGCGGCACCAGCGTAAAACAAAGCCATCAAACCGGTGAACAGGAACACGGCCAATGCCGCCAATATGGCCGGCAGGCCGCCATAGGTGTGCAGGGCGGTGAAGGTCCAGCCCACGCTGCCAGTAAGCCATGCACTGCCGAACAGCCAGCCGCACAGCGCGGCCCGACGCCAGTCAGTGGTATGGAGGAGCAGACCGGCCAGCGCGCTCAACGCCAGCCATTGCAGCCACCAGATCGGCTGGCCCGGCTGCACACCCATCAAAGGAATTGCGGAATCAAAAGGCCAGGCCAGGCTGGCCGCCTGGGCGCCGCCCGCAAGCAGGGCCAACGCCAAGTGCGGTGCCGAAATACCCGGCGCACTGGCAGCGTCATCGGGCTGCCGGGGAAGTGGCTCAAACGGGTTCATCCGGACGCGGAGATACCTTGAACCATTTCACGGCGCCGCCCTTGGTGTGCATGACGACGAAGTCGAGCCCGGCCAAGCGGTAGCGTTCACCCCGCTTGGGTACGTGACCCATCTCATGCGCAATCAGGCCCCCGATGGTGTCAAACTCGTCATCCGGGTCGCTGCTGAGCAGTTTGACGCCGAACGCATCCTCAACACGCTCGATGGTGGTGTCACCGCTGACGCGGTAAGTGCGGTCGGCCAAGCCAAAAATATCGCCCTCGTCCTCGGCAATATCGAATTCGTCCTCGATCTCGCCGACGATCTGTTCAAGCACGTCCTCGATCGTGATCAAGCCTGCAACCCGGCCAAACTCATCGATCACGATCGCCTGGTGGTTGCGGTTACCCTGAAACTCGCGCAGCAAATCGTTCAGACCCTTGCTTTCAGGCACAAAAACCGCCGGGCGCAACAAGGCGCGGATATTGAGTTCGGGTGCGCGCTGCAGCTTGAGCAAATCCTTGGCCAGCAGGATGCCGATGATGTTCTCGCGCTCGCCCTGGTACACCGGAAAACGCGAGTGACCGGCGTCGATGACGCCGTGCAGCAGCGCATCGTAGGGCTCGTCCATATTGACGAGGTCCATGCGTGTGGCCGGCACCATCACATCGCCGGCGGTCATGTCGGCCATGCGGATCACGCCTTCAAGCATGGCGCGCGACTCGGCGCCAATGATGTTGTTGTCCTGCGCATCGGCCAGGGTTTCGATCAATTCGTCAGCAGAGTCGGGCCCCGGGTGAATGAACTCGGCGATTTTCTGCAGAAAGGTGCGTTTGTCTTCGCGGTCGGGATGGCGCGCGGGGTGAGGTTCTGACACAGCCAGATTAGCAGGACATGCGGTTGTTTGCGACCCTCAAGGATAGCGGATTGCGCCAGGGTGCCCTTTGCGAGCTGCAACGCAGCCTTACTTTGCGCTGCTGCGCTCGGCTTCCTGCACGTCGCGGCGCAGCGATTGGATACCCGCGAGCAGGTCCCAGAATTGCTTGACCTGCACCTTGATTTGGTAGTCGGTCTGCGCCATTTGCTCGGCCACCATTTCGGTCAAGCGTGTGTCCAGCGTGGCCGGTGGCAGGTATAGATGCGCCTCGGATTCAGAGCCGTCACGCTCGACGATGGCGCCGGCGTTGCGCGCAATCTTGAGCATGGCTGCGTTCTCGCTCAGGGCGTGAATGAACATGCGGCTCACACCCTCGTTGCGTGCGTGCATGGCGGCCCGGTCAAACAGCCGTGCGCCGTAGCCGCGTCCGCGTGCCGACTTGGACACCGAAACACCAAACTCGGCGCAGGCCGACAAGTCGTGATCCGCCGAGAACGCCAGATGCGCCATGGCAATCAATTCAAGTCGCCGGTTGTAGATGCCAAACACCTCGTCGACATCGAAATTCAGCCGTTCGGCGTAACGCTCGATCTGCTCGTCACTGGCGGCAAAGCCAAAGCGCAGGTAGCGATCATGATTGTCAAGCCCGATCAGATGGCTCAAAATGCGCGCCCGATGATTCGGACCCAGGGACCGAATCGGAACCGATACCGATTGCGCTTGATTCAGACTGCTTGTTTCTTCCATGTGCCAGACTGTAAGGGTTTTCCCTAGACTGTGTTGCCCAAAGCGTCAAATGCGCGACTCACAAGGGCAGTGCTGTGGTTGCCTTGACACGGTCCAGGACAAAGCTGGTTCGACAGTCCTGGACGCTGGGGTGCTTTAACAGCGTCTCCATAACGAAATGTGAGTACGCGCTCATGTCGCGCACCAGCACCCGCAGAAAGTAGTCCATTTCACCGCTCAAGGCATCACATTCGACCACTTCCGGCCAGGTCTGAACGCTGGCGCGAAACAGATCGCGCGGGTTGCGCTGCTGATTTTCGGTACTTTTTTCGAGCCGGACGTTGATGTGCGCCATCAAACCCAGACCGATGTGCTCGGGCCTGAGCAAGGCCACGTAGCGGTCGATCACCCCGGCCGTGTCCAGTCGTTTGTCCCGACGCAGCACGGCGCTGGGCGACAGGCTCACGGCTTCGGCAATCTGGTCGTACGTCGCTCTACCATTCGCCTGCAAGGTGCGCAAAATCGACTTATCAAGCTTGTCTAAAGTTTCCATCGGGCTATTCTCGCTGGTTTCTTGCGCCAAGTGTGAAACATGCAGCCGCCCTTGGCCAGAGAGTCGTTTCGCGGTCTGCAGCGCGGTTGGACCGTGCATTCGGGTATTCACTGATGGTGCCGGTCACGTACAACAGTACACTTGTGTATTGAGAACAGGGGCCGACGGCAGACCATGGAAAAAATCTGGATCCAGAGTTATTCGGCAGGCGTTCCGGCCGAGATTGACGTCAACGCACTGGGCTCGATCGCCGACTACTTTGACGCCGCCGTCAAGCTGTATGGCGAACGTCGCGCTTTCATTAGCGGCTCAACCGGCGTGGCCATCACGTATCACGCGCTGGACCACCAGACGCGCCAACTCGCCGCCTACTTTCAATCGGTGCTGAAGTTGCCCCAGGGCACGCGCGTGGCCTTGATGATGCCCAACCTGCTGCAATACCCGGTCTGTCTGTTCGGCCTGCTGCGCGCCGGCTATGTGGTGGTCAATGTGAACCCGATGTACACGGCGCGCGAGTTGCAACACCAGCTCAATGACGCCGGCGCTCAGGCCATGATCGTGGTCGAAGTTTTTGCCCACACGCTGGCCAAAGTCATTGCAAATACCGGGGTCAAGCACGTCGTCGTCACGGGTCTGGCCGACATGATGCCCTGGCCCAAACGCATGCTGGGTAACTTCCTGATTCGCAAAATCAAGAAAGCCGTGCCGGCGTATTCGCTACCGGGCAGCGTGAGTTTTCTGGACATGCTCGCGCAGGGCGCGGCCGCAAGCTTTAAACCGGTTGCGATCAAGTCCGAGGAGCTGGCTTTTCTGCAGTACACCGGTGGCACCACCGGTGTTTCCAAGGGCGCGATGTTGACGCACCGCAACGTGCTGGCCAACGTCAAGCAGGGCCAGGTCTGGAGCGATCCCTTCCTCGACAAGAAGGAGGAACTGATCAGCATCACCGCGATTCCGCTCTATCACATCTTCGCGCTAGGAGGCTGCCTGGGCATGGTCGGCATGGGTGGCACCAATGTGCTGGTTGCCGACCCGCGCAACATACCGGCCTTTGTCAAAGTGCTCAGCCGGTACCGTTTTGTTTCGATGCCAGCGGTGAACACGCTGTTCAACGGGCTCATCAACGACCCCGGTTTTGCCAAGATCAACTTCAGCAAGCTGCGCTTTGCCATTGGCGGCGGCGCCGCCGTGCAGCGGCCAGTGGCCGAACGCTGGCAGAAGATCACCGGCGCGCCGCTGGTCGAAGGCTACGGGCTGACCGAGTGCTCGCCGACGGTGACGGTCAATCCATTTGATCTGAAGGAATTCAGCGGCAGCATCGGCTTGCCGGTGCCATCGACCGATGTCTCAATTCGCAATGCTGCGGGCGAAGAACTCCCGATCGGCCAAGCCGGCGAGTTGTGCGTCAAGGGTCCGCAAGTGATGGTCGGCTACTGGCAGCGGCCGCAGGAAACAGCGGCCGTGATGACGGCCGACGGCTTCCTGCGCACCGGCGATGTGGCGGTGATCGACGAGAAGGGTTTCCTCAAGATCGTGGACCGTTTGAAGGACATGATCCTGGTCTCGGGCTTTAACGTGTATCCAAACGAGATCGAAGAAGTGGTGATGATGCACCCCGATGTGCTCGAAGTTGCTGCGGTTGGCAAGACGAGCGCGAACTCCGGCGAGAGCGTGAAAATCTTTGTCGTGAAGAAGTCGGCGGCGCTGACCGAAGCGGTGCTGCTCCAGCACTGCCGGGACAACCTGACGGCCTACAAAATGCCGCGCGAAATCGTGTTCATGGCCGAGTTGCCCAAGAGCAATGTTGGCAAGATCCTGCGCCGCGAACTGCGCGACCTAGCCTGAGGCCAATACCGTATGAGCAAGACCTTGATCTTTGTGCTGGCGCTGCTGGCGTTCTATGCCCTGTTCCTGTGGTGGTACGGCGGCCGTGGTAAACCTCTGACTCAGGCCGAGATCGCCGAGTTTGAGCGCCTGCTGGGCCAGCTCAGCCGCGACACGCAGGGCCAGTCGACGTCGGAGCTGGTGCGCCAATTTGCGGCCAACGACGACGGCTGTGAGTTCGTGATGCACAACCTGGTGCGCTACCGCGCCAAGGCGCTGTATCCGCCGGGTCACGCCTATGGCGACAGTGCGCGCGACGCCGACAAGCGTTACGGCCGCGCTGTGCTGTTGCCGCTGCTGCGCTGCGGCGCGATGCCGATTTTTCTGGCCAGGTGTGCCGGGCGCTTCGTCGGGCCCGAGGGCGCTGCGCCCTGGAATTACGTCGCCATGGTGCGTTACCGCAGCCGGCGTGATTTTCTGCGTTTTGCCGTGGCCATCGAAAGCCAGGACATCGCCATCCACAAATGGGCCGCGATTGAAGAGACCCACATCACACCGCTCAAACCGCTGGCAAGTCTGATCTTTGTACGCGCTGCCGTTGGCGGCGTCTTCGCACTGATCGGCCTTGCCTTGGTGCGGCTTTGCGCCTAGCAGACTGTGAGCCAACTGGAACAGGCACTATGAAAATGAAGAAGAAACTGGCGATCTCGCTGGCGGTGACGGCAGCGCTGGCCGTTGGCGTCTACGCCAATCGCTTGCTCATCCTGCAGTATTCGCTGGGCTGGACGACCGACTTCAAAAAC
>CAITXW010000313.1 GCA_903896425.1 uncultured beta proteobacterium
ACAGCCGCGCTTTCAGGCGGCAACAACCGAGCAACCGCCCGGTCCTTGAATGTTTGTCCGTATCGTGCCAACTTCTATCCTTCATCGCCGCCCCCAGGTTCTTGGTTCTATTGGGGCGACAACTATTGTGACGCGGGGGGCCTTGCTGGTGCCGGTGCTGGACAGGCTGTGCTTATAGTGGGACACATGATGCAGTTCCGCGTCTTGGAGTGACTGCATCATTCCGGGACTTACTTTTCTTGAGCCTGGACAGTTCCCGAAACACCGTTTCTTGAGGTTTGGTGAAGGTCGGCTTGACGGTAACCAGCGACGATATTGACGCTTCTATGATGATGTGGAAATAGTACCGCACTTACTTGACGGTTGCCCCTACGTTTGAGCGTAAGTGTTTGTTTTATATAGAGTTTTTTAGGCGGTCTAAATGGCCTTGGGAATCTGAAACGTCAAGTTCAGTTGCCTGTACCTACCCCGACTCGGGTGCAGCCACCGAAACATTAATAAGCCACTGGTGCGTACCACAGTCATGCTGACTGCGGTCTACTGAGTGTTATTGCTCTCCGTCGGGAGCAGGGTCAACACCGACAGCACTCAGTCAAGGACAAGTCTGGCGTTGATGTCATCAATGTCAAGGCCGGCAAAGGTAATGTGGTGCCGGTCAGGTAGTAGCCCCCTCGCAAGCGCCGGGGCTAAAAAATCCGAACACAGTTATATAGATAGCAGGAGACCGGGCTGAAAAGCCTATAGTCATCAATGACTTACTGGTTTTCAGCGTCGTCAGACCGCCCGCGCTTTTTTATACCTTTAAACGCCTTCCCAACTGCTTGAAGGCACTGCCGATCTTTTCAGTTGACAATCTGTCGCTGGTCAGCACAAAGTCGCTAGACGGCAACTGTTGCTTGCTGCGCGCCAGAATACGACGCACGTTCATATTGAGGGTATCGTCTGGCAAATCTGGGGAGATTGCAAACTTTCCAACGCCCGCTGTGGCCCACCCTCGCCACATCTTCTGTTCCAGTTTTCTTAAAACCGTGGCGCTTCTACTCTTCACCGCCCTTACTCGCGGGTTGCTAACTATGCGGAAGTGCTTCCTGAAGGCCCTCTGGTATGGAAAGCCCAACAATTCACTTAGTGCGTTCAATCCGACTTCCATCAACCCTTGTCTCCACAACGTGAGTTCCATACGCACGCAATGTTCCGCCGGATCGACTAGAGCCCCCTCGTTGGTTCGCTTTAAGTAAGCCGTTGATTGAGCACGGTCACCACGCTGGCCGTACACAAGAAATTCGTCATCACGTGGAAACCTCCGATGGAATGGCCTTGGCGTCTGGCCCGTTCCGTTCACTGCTCCCCTGGTGCCATACCCCCAAAGTGCGACATCCTCTGGTCGGAATCTTCCAGCCATGGCATTAAAGGTGTCCACCAGCAGCGCCTCTCTAGTGGATTCAGGAACCGTCAACTTGGGCTTCAGATCGACTCGCAACTGGATGGCAGCCAAGATCGGATTCTTAAGGTGCTTGACCAAGATTTCAATGTCCTGGCGAATTGGATCTTGCAGGGTGAAGGAATAACCAGTCTGCCGTTGAGTTAGTTTGTTCCATTTCTTGCTGCCGGTCATTGCCGGAAGAAATGCCTTGTGTGAATACCACACCTTGATATAGTCGAATTGCGCGCGGCAATCAAGTTGATCCCAATCGAGGGGCGGTGGCCCTATGTCCGTGGACCGCGATCGCCTTGAGTCACTGGTCATGGGTATTGTTGGCGTGAGTGCAGAACCCGCAGAATGTCGATCACATCGGTGCCGACCTGATACACCACGATGTAGTTTGGATGCACAACGTGCTCCCGCGTGCCAGCCACACGACCGAAGCGGAACAAATAGGGCATAAGTGGGAGACTCTCAGCCGATTGCACGATGGCGGAAAGAAGGCTTTGCGCCGCTGAGGCGTTACGCTGCTCTATGTAGTCGATGATTTCCACCAAGTCGGTGGTTGCCTCTTCAGACCAGCGAACTGATTGCACGAGCTTTGCGGCGTTCTTCGAGCATGGCCTGAACCTTGGCCATGGCGGCATCGTGCGGCAGGCGCGGTTTTTCGCTCTGCAGGGCTTCCTCAACCTTGGCGCGAAACCATTGGTCGTAGCTTGCTTCCTGTTCTTTGGTCTCGAACTCGGAAACGATCGGGGATAGCACGGCACTCATGAGGGCAAGATTAGCACAAAGCGGGGACGCCGCCAATCTTCAGCCTTTTCCAAGAAGGTGTCTGCCACGGTATCCGTATCAAACATTGATACGCCGGTTCGATTCCCTGCGCCAGAATTTCCAGAAGATCAAGCCACACTGCAAGACTGCGGACCCTCATACAAACAAGCATCGCCTAGGGTTCAATTTTGAGACGAGAACATGGAGAAAATCTTTCTGTTTGCTAATACAAAACCATGGTACAAAGTGATCTTCCGTTTCCGTGCTTCACAGGGGAAACGAGACGTGGAGCGGGTTCCCTTCACCCGCTCCACTTAATCAATTCATTTAGTCTCAAACAGTCTATAAACCCGCACGCTTCTTGGCATTGCGGGTTTTTTATTGCCTTACGCGGCTTCACCTCGTACCGTTAGATAGCGCCAGTTTTGCGGTACTTTTGGCGGTATACGCAGGAACTGGGTCGTGTCCCATGACGTGGTGTAAGTCCACAGCCCGGACAGACTGAGATACACGTTACTCAGCGTGCCACTGCGGACAGCCGAGTCGGGGGAGTATCGCAGAGGGTTTGAAGTCCTTCAAGCTGCATATATCTGCGGTTCAAACTCCACTCGTCGTTCTGCTCCAACATCATGGCGCCCAAGCGCGCTGAAGAAATGGTGCGCGAGATGGCCTACTACGATCCGCTGACCGGATTGGCGAACCGGA
Organism: uncultured beta proteobacterium; assembly: GCA_903896425.1. Lineage (GTDB taxonomy): Bacteria > Pseudomonadota > Gammaproteobacteria > Burkholderiales > Burkholderiaceae_C > Rhodoferax. Next base: position 2,903 of record CAITXW010000313.1, read on the forward strand.
CGCTTTTGAAAGACCGTCTGACCCAGTCCATGTTGTCAAGCGAGCGCAGCGGCAACCGTGGCGCGCTGATCTTTCTGGACCTCGACAACTTCAAACCACTCAATGACCAACACGGTCACGAAGCGGGTGACTTGCTGCTGGCCGAGGTGGCAAGACGGATCAAGAGCTGTGTGCGCCAGATTGACACGGTCGCCCGTTTCGGCGGTGACGAGTTTGTCGTGCTGCTCGACGATCTGACTTCGGACCAGGAAAAGGCGCACAGTCAGGCCGATCTGGTAGCCGAAAAAATACGCAAACTGCTGGCCGATCCCTATGTGTTGCAAACTGCCGCGGGGAATTTGAGCCTGCCACAAACCATCGAGCACCGGTGCACTGCCAGTATCGGCGTAGCCATGTTCATGGATAAGGAAAATACAGTTGAAGAAGTTCTCAAGTGGGCCGATCTGGCGATGTACCGCGCCAAGGATGCTGGCCGCAACACGGTATGTTTTTGTGACGCCCAGATGTGGAGCGAGAACACGACGCGCCAGATTCTTGAGGAAGACTTGCGCAACGCGGTGCTGAACAAGCAGTTCTGTGTTTATTTTCAAGCGCAGTTCGATCGGCAATACCGGGTCATTGGCGCAGACGCGCTGCTGCGCTGGCAGCACCCGAGTCGCGGCTGGGTATCACCGCGCGAGTTCATTCCGAAGGCCGAAAGGACCGGTTTGATTTTGCCGATGGGGCTTTGGGTTCTGGAATCGGCCTGTCTTCAACTGGCGCAGTGGGCCAAAAATGTCGAGACGGCCGACCTGACAGTGACGGTGAATGTCAGTGGGCGGCAGTTGGCTCAGAGCGATTTCTTTGAGCAGGTCATGGCAACGCTGGAACGAACCGGCGCCAGGCCAAACAGGCTCAAGCTGGAAATGAAAGAAAGCGTGCTGCTGGCCGACATTGAAAGCGTCATTGCCAAGATAAATGCGCTCAAGGCCAAGGGCATTGGCATATCGCTGGACGATTTTGGCAAAGGTCACTCCTCCCTGTGCGGCCTTAACCGTCTGCCGCTGGACCAAATCAAGATCGACCAGGATTTTGTGCGCGACATTCTGACCAACCCTGACGATGCCGCAGTTGCCAAGATGGTGGTGGCGTTAGCGGACAGCATGGAGGTGGCTGTGATCGCCGAGGGCGTGGAGACCGAAGCCCAGCGCGATTTCCTCGACTCTCTGGGCTGTCACAAGTACGAGGGGCACCTGCTCAGTCCAGCGCTACCGGCGCACGAATTCGAGGTGCTTGTGGCGCGAGTGCAGGCCTGAGCAGCAGGCTTCAATCAAGGAGGCGCAAATGAGTGGTCTTGAGCCCAAGCCGCACTCGACCGGGCAGACCACAGGCAAGCGACGGACCCTTCGCCAACGCACCGAGGACGCCTACCGGGGCGCCGGCGCCGACCGGATCGGGCGCCAACTCAGTGCCATGCCGCCAGAGGCAGATGCCTTTCTGGGCACGGTGGACCTGGCAACCAAGCTGAGCGCAATGCGCGACCCCTGCACGGCGGGGCATGTGCGGCGTGTCGGCGCATTTGCGATGGCGATCGGCGCCGAACTTGGCTTTGATGCGCGCGCGCAAGAAGGGATACGCATTGCGGGCTATCTGCACGACATTGGCAAGATCAGCATTCCTACCGAAATTCTGTCCAAACCGGGCAAGATCAGTCCGCTTGAATACCTGTTGATTCAAGGACATGCTCAGGCCGGATTTGACCTGTTGAAGGGAGTGAAGTTTCCTTGGGAAATCGCTTCAGTCGCGTTACAGCACCACGAACGCCTGGACGGGAGCGGCTATCCGGCAGGCCCTGAGCATCGACGCAGCATTGGCTGCGATTGCGTGCGGGCGTGCGACGCTATTCGCCGCCAATGTTGTCGATGCATGCGCGCGATTGTTTCGGGACAAGGGCTATGTGATTCCAACCTCGCATCGGTGCGATGCAGGCTTAACTGTCATTGAATAGCTGAGCAAACTATTTCACTGAGGCCTGGTTTTCAATCACGTGCAGGCTCGACGGTTCCAGCGTCAATTTGCTGAGCTTTCCCAAAATCTCGATCAACACCATGGCCCGGTGTTCGCCGTCGCCCAACTGATAGATGGCCTCCAGACCGGCGAATGGCCCCTGCCTGATCTGTACCCGGTCACCCGGTGAAAAAAGGCGAGCCGGCTCTTTGGCAAGATCCCCAACCTGGGCCTGCAGGGTTTCAATCAGGTCCGCTCCGACCTTGGCCGGCTCAGCGCCAAAGGTAACCAGGCGACTCACGCCCACTGTCGAGCGGATCGGCGCCCAGCTTTGGCCTGACTGCCCGGTACTGAGCTGAATAAAAAGGTAGCGCGCAAAGAGCGGTTCCAGAACGATCTTCAGGGCGCCACGGCGCAGCTTTTCTGCAGGGATCCGGGGTAGGTAGCAGGCATAACCCTGGCGCTCCAGGTTCAGCAGTGCGCGCTCTTCTTGCCGTGGCTTGGTGTGAATGACGTACCAGTGCATCTACGAACGCGTCGATTCGGCAAGCGCTCGGGACGCGCTTCCAGGCCGCAGGGTCCGGGCACTGAAACACCAGCGAAACTGCGTCAGCCGCGCATAGACCGCAGCGTAGCTAAAAATAGCCAGGCAAAAACCAGCCACCAGCATCAGCGTGTTTTGTGCAAACACCACAGCCCAGGCTGCCGGCAAGGCCGCGCACACCCAACCAATTGGGCCAGTCATGCCGTTTTGCAGGCGCCGACGCATGTGGGGAAACAGTTTGCAGACCACGCGACGGTGCATGAAGTGGTGCAGATGGCGTTTGTCCGGATGCCCTGCCCTGTTACCAGCCAGCCTGCGCCGGCGTTGTACAGAAAATGCCACCTCAAGAACCGGGTAGGCGCACACCAGCAGCGAGGCCCAGGCATTGATCTGCGGGTTGCGCATAGGCAACAGCACCGCAATCCAGGCCAGACAAAAACCCAGTAAATAAGCGCCGCCATCACCCAAAAAGATAGGTCCAAAGGGCCAGTTGACAACGCAAAAACCAATGGCGCCACAAGCCAGCAAAAAACACACGCTCGCAAGGCTGCTGTCGCCGACGCCCGACGCGATCAGGCCCAGCGCGACCAGCATGATCACCAGCGCGCCAACCGCAAGACCGTTGAAGCCGTCAATGATATTGAGGGCATTGGCAACACCACCAACGGCAATGGCCGTAAACAGCACCGCAATCGGGGTGAATCCGAGCAACCAGTCCAAGGGCGGTACGCCGGTGTTTTGCATGGCGATGCCGGTAAGGTACCAGGCCAACACACCACTGCCCATGGTGGCGAGCAAGCGAGGCAGCACACCAACCCGCTTGGTCAGATCTTCCATCAGGCCAAAGAGAACGGCTGGTATCCCCGCCATCAGCATGGGCCCAAGTACAGCGCGCACGTCCGGCGGGGCCAGTTCCCAGGCACTTGCCAGCCCCATCGCAATCGCCACGCCACCGATGCGCGGTGTGGGCTCCGTGTGGTGGTGTTGAACGCCAAATGCAGTGTCGAGGCTGAAGTGCCCGTGCCACTTCTGTGTCACCACCAAGCCCACGGCGGCTAGCAGTGTGACGAAGAATATGATCACAGAGACAGGCATGTTGAATACACCGATAGTCTGGTTATGCTACGCAAGACTGTGGACGATGGCAACAAATTTGATCATGGCCGGCTTAGAGTCCAAGCGTTTTGAAGGCTGCAACACCAAGACCGAAGTTCGAAATAATCTGCGTCCAGTCTTTCAGGGCGCGGGTCGTAAAGTTGTAGCGACTTTCTCGGTCCATCTGGGCCGGCACCACCACGGTATCACCGGGCATGACCTGCAAGGAATCAAAGCTGCCACCAAACAGGCCGCCGCTATCGCGCTTGGAAACAATGCTGCCATCAGCCCGCAAAACAAAGGCCTGGTCCAGTTCGGCGTCTTCGGCCAGACCGGCGGACTTGATCACGTCACCCACGGTCTTGCCGGGCCGGTGGATAAAAACATTTTCATTATTGACCGAGCCAAAGGCCGACACAAAGCCGGGCACAGACGGTATCAGGATGTGGTCGCCGTCTTCCAGCGGCAACGCGGGCAAGGACGCCAGGGTCTGGGCACTGGGGTCAAGCTCCAGGGCGACGCGGCCGTTGCTGCGCAATGCTTTTAGACGTTCAATCTGGGCTTTCGTCTGCTGCATCTGCTGTTGCTGCATCGCCATCGCCTGGGCCGCGTTTTCAGCACCGCGGTTGGCCAAGGTGCTGCTGGCTTGAGCCTGTGCCTGGGCCTCGAGTCGGCGCGCAAGGGTATCCAGATTTTCCTGCTGACGCTGACGGACTGATTCGCGGTTGAGTTCGGTGCCAAACAGATAGGCCTGATTGCTCAGGCCACCGATGCGCCGCAGCAGTTGCGGCAGTGTCTCACCGCTCAAAATCTGGTAAACGCCCGCCGCCGCCACTTCACCTTCAACCCGCACCAGTCGATTCTGGCGGTCCTGCGGGAGACGCAAGTCGTTCTGGCTCAGGATGGTCACCACGTCGCCTGACTGCAGCGGCAGGTTCTGCGTCGGATCGCGCTCCAGCACGGCTTTGCCGAGATTGAACGGGATCAGTTGGGTGCTGAGCTTGCTACGATCCATGCGCTCGATAACGGCGTAGTCCCAATTAATCTGGTCGGCCATACTCTTGATGCGCGCAGCCACATTGCCACCCGCAACTTTTGACGCATCAACGCTTTGCACCAGCAGGTTCTTGCGCTTGTAGTAGTCGCTGGCAATCAGGGCCTCGCGCTCGGGGATCAGGTCCAGAATCTTCATGCCCTCAAACCAGCGGTAGCGCAGCGGTGCTGCCACCACACCCTGCAGCGTCACAGCGTTGGCAAAGGCCGGGCTGATGCCCAGCAATGTCAACACATCACCGTCCTTCAAGGGCTGCGCCAGCCCTTGCGCATTCAGCACGATTTCCTGCACCTGGCGCGGCGGATTGCTTGTGGCAGTGATGCGTTCCAGCAAGGCTTTTTGCGTGGTTGCCAGGGACGGCACACCGCCGCCGAGCGCCAAGATATCGGCAATGCTGCTTGCGCCGGCCTTGAGTTCGTAGATGGCGGCCTGATCAAAAGCGCCGGTAATGGCCACACGCGGGCCGACCGACGGGATGACGATGATGTCACCCGAGAGCAGCGGCAAATCCTTGCTCTTGTCGCCGCGCGCAATGAAGTCGTACAAATCCAGCGTGCTGAGCGTCTTGCCGGCGCGTTTCAGTTCGATGTTGCGCATGGAGCCGTTCGCGCTCGGGCCGCCACTGGCAAACAAGGCATTAACCAGGGTGCTCAAGCTGGAGAGCTGAAAAGTACCGGGCTGCTGCGCCTGCCCCACCACATAAACCTGAATGCCGCGCAGACGGCCCATGCTGGCGCTGGCCTGGAAATTGGTGAAGACCTTGCCCAAGTGAGATTGAAGGGTTTTTTCCAGATCGCGCACGGCGACGCCAGCCAGTGTGATCACCCCGACCTTGGGGATGCTGACCTGGCCATTGCGGTCAATCACCAGGGTGCTCGCAAAATCCACCGGGCCCCAGACCTGCAGACGCACTTCGTCACCCACGCCGAGCACATAGTCACTTGGTGCGGGCAGCGCGTTGTCGGCGGCGTAGGCTTGCGGTCTGCTGAAAAGGTCGCTGCCGTACATCGGCAGCAATCGGCCAGTGGCCTCCTGCACAAAAGCCTGGAACTGGTTCGGGCCGGCGGTGCGGGTGGCTCTAACACGCCCGGTATCAGCAGCGACGTCGCTGGCACCCTTGGCAGCATCGGCTGTGGTGTTTTGTTGCTGAACGGCTTGCTGCAGTGCGGCGGCGCGACCGATGGCTGCTGCGGCAGCATCGGTGGTTGAACCTGCTGAACCCGTCGCGTTAGCCGCGCTGGTGCCGGTCGTGGCTGCCCCACCGCCTGCGGCCGTCACCGCCGTCTGAGCCGGAACACCCAGGCTCAGGATCAGCAAAACAGCGGCCAGTGTGGCACGTAGCGCAGGGAAGTTCGACAGTGATTTCAGCATAAATTTTTGGGTCTCAAGGCATCAGGGAAGGCTAAGCTTCGATTATCCATATTTCATACGCTGAATCAAATTCGGACAGAGCCTATTGTTTGCCGAAATGACAAGGGATGCTAGCACACTTATATGACGGCAGGCTCAGGGTTTTACTTGAATTCCCAGCTCGCGGTGACCGACTGCGGTGTGACGCTTACACGCATGCCGTCGTGGCGGCGCTGCTCACCCAGCAAGGAGCCTATGGCGTAGCCCATAAAGGCACCGGCCACCGTGTCCGAGACCCAGTGGTCGCGCTTTTGCACCCGGCCAAAGGCAGAAGCAGCCGCCAACCCATACAGCCAGGGCGCGTTGTTTTGCTGGGCAAACGGCGTCACCAAAGCAAAGCTCAGCGCCACGTGATTAGAAGCAAAACTCGACTGCGTCGCGCCACCCTGCAGGCCATTGAAGCTGGCGCTGCCAAGTTCGTCAGACGGACGTGCACGCCCGACCACATAGCGCGTGGCCAGGTTGGCGACATAGGTGTAGCCGGCCGCCTTGAGCGCGGTCTCGGCCGGGCTCCCGGTGCCCTCGCCCAGATACGACAGGCCGGCGCCCAGGGCCAGCGCCACTGGCAATGCGTTGGCGGCGCTGCCCAGGCTGTTGGCTGTTCCGCTCTGGTGGTTCTTGGCCCAGTTGTCCACGGGTTTGTCGAGCAGGCTTGAAGCCAGAATGGCGCCACCGGCCCAGAGCCAGGTGCTGGCCGGCATGTCAGCAATCTGGCGGCCCAGGCTGGCTGTGGTGCCGCCCAGGTTCGAGAAGATAGCGGCACCCGGCTCCCGCAGAACATAGCTATTGTCCTCAGCCGAGCGCGGGCCTGATGCTTCGGCCGTTCGCCAGGACAGTGCCCGCAGGTCGCGCTGACGGGTCAGGTCAATCAGGCTTACGCTGCGCTCCAGACGCGCGCCGCCGTCGCGTGTGAGCGGATTCCAGATGATATTGGCAGCACCACCAGAATACTTCGGCAACAGCACGTCAAACGGAATCGAGACGTAGAGCCCCTTGTCGAAGCTGCCCTCGCCAAACTGCGCGGCCGACACATCGGTCTTGGTAGCCCAGGCACCGGCCTCGACGCCGTTGGAGTACACACGTTTGACGTCCACCGTTGCCCCCACATCACCGGCAAGATAACGCCCGGCACTGAGCTTGACCTGCACGTCTTTCCAGCCGGTGTCCCAGTAGACGGTGGCGTGCCCGGTATTGATGCCGTAGTCCCGAAACGCCAGGTTCTGGGCGAAATCGCGCTGGCGCACGTGGTTCACATCAACGCCAAAGGCAAACCGGCTTTGCCAGGGGCGGTACAACCACTCGGCACCGACACCACCGTACATGGATTCGAGCATGCCACCATAGGCGCTGAGGTAGTTGCCACGGCCCAGGTCCTCGACGTGCGTGAGTTGCAGCAGCGGCAGGGTCAGGCGCGAGGTCGTCATGTACTCGCGCTGGTAGGTGCGCACACGCGGCAGGTCACTGGGCGCGTCGTACTTGAAGCGGTCGTAGTTGTCGAGCATGCGCAGCGCAACATTGGCGCTGAGCCAGGTGCGCTCGCCAAAGCGCTGCTCGATTCGACTCTCAACACCCAGTTGGTAGAGCACAAAGCCATCAGGCCCACCCAAAATCTGGTTGTAGCTCGGGCCCCAGTTCAGGCTGAAACCCGGCGGCTTGGCGCTCCAGGAGGATGCGCCCTGAACTTCCGACGCAGCGCCCTGCTCTTGCGAGGTGCCAATCTTCACCTTCTGACCAGGCGACACCTGTTGCGCCGGCAGACGCAGCGCAGGCGGCTGGGCCTGTGTGTGCTGCACCACCCACTCCGCACGATCAATCTCAACGCGCGACATGGGCAGACCGTGCTCCTGCAAATGCAGCACAAATCGGGTTGACGCAGCCGGTGCGTCCCGATGCAAGATCGTCACAGCGCGGTCAATGCGCTCCTGCAAATGAACCGCGCCATCGGTCTGTGCCACCAGCGTGGTGCTGGCGTTCTGGTGCGTCACGCTCAACACCAACCAGCCAGTAAAACGCTCGATGGTCCTGGCAATTCCTTCCAACCCCTCAGGCGCTTGAGAAGGCGCGGCACTGCGCACAGGAGGCAATACCGGATCAAGCGACTTCGGTGTATACAAGCCGTTCAAGGAGGTGTGCAGGGTAAAACCCAGCATCAGCCTGTTGCCACGCTCCACCGCAGCGCTAAAGTCAACGCCGGGCGAGTAGCGGTAAACCGCGCCAAAGTTAAAGGGGCTGCGCACCACCTGGCTATTGCTAAAGGGCTCGTGCTGGTAGTCGTTGCCGTCGAACTCGAGCTTGAAGATCCAGGGGCTGGCAGGCGCGTGCCACTGCACGCCGCCAAAGAGCGCGGTAGGTCCATGGAACATGGCGTTGGAATTGATGACGCCGCCCTGCCCGGTGTCAGGCAACGGGCGGGTCTTGTAGGCATCACCCAGGAACGAGAGCGGGTTCTGGATGTTGCCGCGCGTGCCGAGGTAGCCCCAGCCCAGACCGAGGCTGGCGTCCCAGTTGCCCCAGCGCTTGTTGGCCACCAGGTACTCGCTCGAGAACAGGCCGGTGCCACCAATATCGCGCATACCGAGGGCGATTTGGGGCGCGTAGGCGCTCTCCTCCCACAGGCGCAGTTTGAGGTCAAGCGACTTGTCCTTGTAGGACTGGCTGCCGGCAATGGTAGGGCCGTAGAGGACATTGGCAACGTCGGAGTAGCGAAAGCCCGCTTCGAGCCAGTCCAGGCGCTGGAACATGACGGTGCCATGCGTGTAGGGCGCGACATGGCTCATGTGCAGGCGCACGTCGCCGCTGGGCGCCATGCGCGCCGTGGGCGTTTGCAGCAGGCCGATTTCGCCCCAGTCGCTGGCAGTCAATTGCTCCGAGCTCGGTCTTGCAGCCTGCGGCGGGGCCACGGCCACGGCACCCGCGGCCAAAGGGTTGAACTCGAAGGGCAACTGGGTGGCCAGGAAGCGCGCGAGGTTGTCGCAAACGCTGTCGGGAATTGCCGCAGCGCGCCCGGGTGCCCAGATCCAGGCGCCCGGGCCGGGCTCAAGCTGTGACTGCTGGTTCCATGGCGCAATGCCGTAGCGGCTGGTGCGGCCATCGGGTTGAGCCAGCCAGGCCCAGTCGGACTGCGCTGCAACAGTCTCGCCCAGGCAGGCGGTGAGGTAGTCCTGAATCAGGGCGCCGGGGCGGTGGGCGGCGTTGCAGGGCTGGCCCGATTCGTTCACCACCGTCACTGAAGTGGGGCGCGCGGGCAGCACGACGCGCTGGCCGCTTTGCAGGATCGGGTCTTGCCGGGGTGCGGCTTGCAGCCAGCGCGCGTCGGCAATCGCCACCGTGAGACGGCCGGTCAGGGGCAGGCTGCTCAGCCAGTTGACCAGGCGGTTACGCTGGTCTGGGCTGAGCGCGATGGCGCTGTTGTTGTCAAGGGCGGTCAGCACCGAGCGGCGCAGCTGTGCCTGGGGGACCTGCTCGGCCTGTACCTGCCACTGCAGGGCGGTGGTATCGGCATTGGGGCCGGCGTTGCGCAGCAGCCAGTCGCTCAGGCGCTCGCCCGCGACGATGGGCGACTGGATCGGGAAGGGTTGTGATGCTTGTGCATGGGCATTGAAGGGCAGGCCCAGGGCGCAAAGAAGGCACAGGGCAGTAGCCCGGGCGGCAAGGGTGGGCTGGCGCTTCACGGAGCAGAGCCCTCAAGCGGCCAGCGCAGCAACTGCAGGCAGAAATTTGGTGACAGGCACTGTTGCGAGTACACAACGTCAGGCTGACCCTGGTACCGAGCCCATGCAAACCAGGCGCTCGGGAGGGCGTCTTCGCCAGGGTTGCCGTGCGTGTCTTCACGGAACCAGGTGGCGGCGCGGGCCTGCGCCAACGGCAAGGTGACCGAGACGGATGTGGGTGGACCGGCGGGCACCGGTGTAACGGCTACGCGTTCGGCAATGCCGTACCGGTGGGCGGGCATTTCATCGCGGACACGCTGGTAGGAGTCGCCTTGCGCAGGAACTGCGCTCCACTGCGGGGGAGCGGTGACGAATCGCACGGAACGCCAGTCGGGTGCGAGGCCAGCGGTGGCAATGATGCGCCCGTTTTGAAGTTTGAGAACCTCGCCGGAGCCCGAGTACCAGACCTCAATCGGAGCCAGTGGATGCGGGTCAATATAGCCTAATACCAACAGCGCAGGCGCTTGGCCCTGGGCGTCAACCCGCAGGTAACGGTAGGCGGGATTGAGTCGGGCGCCCAGCGCCGGGGCGTCGGCAGTTGCCTTGGCGACCAGTGCCGAAATTGCGTCTGAAACCGGCGTATTGGCGCTGGCGCAGCCCAGCAGCAGTGCGCTGCTCAGGAGCAGCAGACACAAGTGCAAGCGAATAAAAATAGTTAGCAAAAGAAAAGCGCCCGAAGGCGCTGCTCCTTGGCGCATCAATAAATCAACGCGTACCCGTGGTGCCCTTGACGGCAACAGCCGCAACAACCACGACAAAACCGGTGACGAGGGCCGTCGTCGAGACGACGCCACCAACGGCGCCGCCGGTGGCGGCGGTAGCACCAGCAGGCGCAGTCTGCGCCAGCAAGGAAGATGCGGCCAGCGTTACAGCGGCAGCGACAAAAAATTTATGGAGTTTCATACAATAATTCCCTTTATGACAAGTAACTAAACGAGGTAGCCCGGGACCGAAGTGTATCAGACCTATCGTAAAAACGCATACGGCCTGCACGGTTTTAAGAATATCTTATAAATATGTCGTTTGCAAGTCAGAGCCGCCCACAAACACCGATTAGCCCAGGCGCAGCGCCAGAAACGCCCCGAGCTCCTGCAGCGACGCGTCGGCCTCGGGCATCCAGCCGCCGAGCATCTGCCAGACGTGCCACATGCCGGGAAAGACCTTGACGCTGACGGACGAACCCTGCGCCTGAAGTCGTTGTGCCAGACGCAGCGAGTCATCCAGCAGGGCTTCGCGCTCACCCACGTGAATCAGTGCCGGCGCCAGAGCGTGCAGCTCTGCGTAGTGCGGCGAGACCAGCGGGTGCGTCAAATCGGCGCTGCCGGCGTAGTGGCGTGCGGCCAGGCGCAGACGTTCGCTGGTCGGGAAATACGGATCGACGGCGGCCTTGCTGGTGTGGGTTTCATGGGTCAGGGCCAGATCGGTCCAGGGTGACATCAGCGCCAGCGCGGCTGGCGACTCTGCGCCCTGCTCTCGCAGGCGCACGGCCACCGCGAGCGCCAGACCGCCGCCGGCCGAATCGCCGGCCAGGGCGATGGGCGCACCCGTGTGCGCTACGCGCAAGCCGTGGTAAGCGACAAGCGCATCGTCAAGCGCGGCCGGAAACGGGTGCTCGGGCGCGAGTCGGTAGGCCAGATTGAAGACGCTGCGCCGGGCGGCAAGCGCCAGCCGCGCCGCGGCTGCACGGTGTGTGATGCAGGAGCCGCCGGTATAGGCCCCGCCGTGCAGGTACAGAATCACGCCCTGCCCTTGCGCTCGCTCGGGTCGCAGCCACTCACCCGGGCAAGCACCCACCTCAGCGGCCTCGACACTGACGCCAGCGGGCATCCGGAACATGCGCAGGGCTGCCGCCTCGCGCGCCAGGCGGTAATCGGGCAGCGGCAGATTGCGCTGCGCCAGCTTGGCCAGTTGGTACTTGACCACGTGGTAGAGGACGCGCGACTTCAGCGATTGCATGCTGCTGGCCGGTTGCAGGCAATCGCCTCAGCGGCCCTCGAACTGCGCCGGCTGCTTGGCAAAGAAGGCATCAATGCCAGTTTTGAAATCCTGCGTGCCGGCACACGCCAGGAAACCCTGCGCCTCGGCGTCGAGTTGCGCCGGCAGATCACGCCCGAAAGACTCGCGCATCAGGCGGCGCAAGCGGCCAAAGGCCACCGTCGGGCCGCTGGCCAGGCGCTGGGCCAAGGCCTTGACTTGCGTATCGAGTTCGGCTGGCGGCGCCACCCGGTTCACCAGCCCCAGGCGCAGCGCTTCCTCGCAGGTCAGGGTTTCACCGAGCATGGCAATCTCGAGCGCGCGGCGCAGGCCGACCAGCCGTGGCAAGGCCCAGGAGGCACCCACGTCGCAACTGGTGCCGATGTTGGCGTAAGCCAGGCTGAAGCGCGTGCCCTCGGCGGCAATGATGAAATCAGCCTGCAGCATCAAGCTCAAGCCGGCGCCGGCGGCAACGCCGTGCACTTGTGCAATCAAGGGGGCGTCCATGCCGGCCAGCAGGGTGATGGCTTCGTGCAGCGGACCGATCAACTCGGCGGCACCCTGCTGCGGATTGGCGCGCATCGTGGCCAGATCGCCCCCGGCCATAAAGCCGCGCCCGGCGCCGCACAGCACGACGGCGCGCACCGATTTGTCGGTGGAAAGTTCACGCACGGCGCTCAAGAACGCCTGCGCCATCGGGATGTCAACCGCATTGAGGGCCTTGGGGCGGTTAAAGCGCAGCGTGACGATGGCACCCTCGCGCTCGATCTGGAGCGGGAGCTCCGGGGTTTCAATAGCGGCAGTGGGGTTCATGTCTTCCTCTTTGGGTCAAACGCAAGCGATGCCGCAGTCTAGCCAGGGCGCCATGCCCTTGCACGGCAAATGCTATCGGTACAGCGCCTCGATTTCGGACGCGTAGGTTTTGTAGATGCTGGAGCGGCGCACCTTCATGGTCGCGGTGACCTCGCCGTCGTCGTGATCAAGTTCCTTGGTCAGCAGGTGGAACTTGCGGATTTGCGAGACCTGCGCCAAGCGCGCATTGCCTTTGGCGATGTCGCCCTCGATCAGCTCGCGCACCTGCGGCTGGTCGACCAGCGAGCGGAAATGCGTGAACGGGATGCGCAGCGCCTCGGCCCAGTTGCTGACCACTTCGTAGTCGATCTGGATCAGGGCCGCGACGTACTTGCGGCCGTCGGCAACGACGATGCATTCCTTGATGAAGGGGCTGCCCTTCATCGTGTTCTCGATCTCGGAGGGTGTCAGGTTCTTGCCGCCGGCGGTGATCATGATGTCCTTGAGCCGGTCCACGATGCGCAGCTGACCGCCCTCCTCGCGCACCACGTCGCCGGTGTACAGCCAGCCATCGCGAATGCTGTCGGCCGTGGCCTCGGGGTTCTTGTAGTAGCCGGCAAACACCATGTCGCCACGCAACTGCAGTTCGCCATTCGAGCCAAGGCGGTACTCGACGCCCAGAATCGGCACACCCACCGTGCCAACCACGACGTCGTCAATGCGGTGCCCGGTGACCATGCCGGTTGATTCGGTCAGGCCATAAACCTCGACCAGCGGCACGCCCAGCACGCGGAAAAAGCGCACCACATCAGGCGGGATTGGCGCCGCGCCGGTCAACGCAACTTGCACCTTGCGCAAGCCGGTGAAATTTTGCAGCGCGCGAAACACGCTCCAGTAGCTCAGGGCATAGGTCAGCCTTTGCACAAGCGACCAGGCGGCACGCGGTTTTTCTGCCAGCGGCAGGCAGGCCTGGTAGGCCCACTGGAACAGCTTCTGGCGCAGGCCGCCGGTGTCGTGCAGCTTGATGCTGATGGCGGCGTGCATTTTTTCCCAGATGCGCGGCACGCCCAGGAACATGTTGGGCGCGACCTCGCGCAGGTCTTCCTGCACGGTGCGAATCGATTCACCGAAGTTGACCTGCGAGCCGAGGTAGATCGGCACAAAGGTGGTCAGCATCTGCTCAGCCACATGGCACAGCGGCAGGTACGACAAATGGGTGGTGTGCGCCGTCAGGCCAAGGCGCTCGGCAATGCCGGGCGCCACGCCGCGGATATTGCGGTAGGAAATCATCGCCCCCTTGGGCTTGCCGGTGGAGCCCGAGGTGTAGATCATGAGGCCAATGTCGTCGAGCGTCTGGTGCGCCAGCGCCTCGTCGATCAGCGCCATGTTGCCGCTGGCAGCACCGAGCGCTTCAACTTCATCAAAGGTGGCGATCAGCTTGCGCGCCTCGGGTGCAAAGCTGCGCAGGCCCTTGGTCTCCATGACGACGATCTTGCGCAGGCGCGGCAACTGGTCAAGCGCGGCGAGCAGTTTGTCGGTCTGTTCCTGGTCTTCGCAGACCATGATCTCGATGTCGGCATGGCTCACCACATAAGCCACTTCACTGCTCGGGCTGGTGGAATAAACGCCGACCGCGACGGCACCAACCAGGCCGCTGCCCATTTGTGCCAGCACCCATTCGATGCGGTTTTCTGAAATCACGCCAACATGGCCGCCAGCGGGCAGACCCAGGGCGCGCAGGCCGAGTCCGAAATGGCAGGCACGCTCGTAATAGCGGTCCCAGCGCACCGGCTTCCAGATGCCAAAGTCCTTTTGCCGGATCGCGATGCGCGCCGGGTTCAAGCGCGCGCGCTCACGCAGCATTTGCGGCAGGGTCAGTTCAGGCAGGGCAACAGGATTCGTCATGACAGCCAGCGTTTACGGCGCTTGTAATGCTTGACCTGGCGGAAGCTGCGCGTCTCGCCGCCGCCGCCAACGCCGAGGTAGAACTCGCGTACATCGGGGTCGCTGGCCAGGCGCTCGGCCGTGCCATCGATCACGATCTTGCCGTTCTCCATGATGTAGCCGCGGTGCGCCACGGCCAGCGCCAGCGTCGCGTTCTGCTCCACCAGCAGCATGGAAACGCCGCGCTCGGCGTTGATGCGCACGATGATCGCAAAGATCTCTTCCACCAGCTTGGGCGAGAGTCCGAGCGAGGGCTCATCGAGCAGGATCAGCTCGGGCTGCGCAATCAGCGCGCGGCCAATCGCCAGCATTTGCTGCTCGCCGCCCGAGAGGTAACCAGCCAGGCCCTTGCAGCGCTCGTGCAGGCGCGGAAAATAGGAATAGACCAAGTCGAAGTCGGGTTTGACACCGCTGCGGCCTGTCAGCGCATAGCTGGCCGCGATCAGGTTTTCTTCGATCGTCAGGTCTTCGAAAATGCGCCGGCCTTCCATCACATGGCTCAGGCCCTGACGCACCAGTTGCTGCGGCTCCAGCGCCGCGGTGGACTGGCCGTTGAAGCGGATGCTGCCGCTTTCCAACTCGCCGTCTTCGAGCATCAGCAGGCCCGAGATCGCTTTCAGCGTGGTTGACTTGCCAGCGCCATTGCTCCCAAGCAAGGCCACAATTTCCCCGCGCGGCACCGCCAGCGACAGGCCACGCAGGGCCTGCACCACCTTGTTGTAGATCACCTCGATGTTGTTGACTTCGAGGATGTTCTGCGCTACGGCCATGTTCATCGCGGGGATTGCCTTATGAGGTGCGACTAGAGCGCGATCCAGTCGGACGCAGCCACCATCTTCTGCGTCTTCATGTCGGCACGGTAGACACGCCCGACCGGAATCGAGTTGCCCTTGATGGTGATTGGCACGCCGATCAGACCACCGGTGTCGAAGTCCTTGATGCTGTTGAGCGCGGCCTTGAGGTTCTTGCCGGTGAGTTCCTTGTTGGCGCCCAGCGTGCGCTTGGCGGCCTCGGTGAAAAGCATGGCCGCCAGGAAGCCCTGGATGTAGGCCGTGCTCTGGTAGTCCGGGTGCAACTGGCGGATCTTGTCGAGCATCGGCGCCTTGGCCGAGGTGTCGTAGTAGTAGCGGTAGGGCATGACACCCATGAAACCGTCGCCGGCCTCGCCCATCTTCATGACGGTCGAGCTGTCCATGGTCCAGAACGTGCCCATCCACTTGGTGGTCATGCCCTGCTGCTTGCCCTGGGTGATGAACTCAGGAATCGGCGCCAGGATGTAGCCGTGGAAGATGGTGTAGTCGGGCGCGGCGCGGCGCAGCTTGATGACTTCAGTCGAGACATCAACACTGCCAGCGGGCGTCATGATCTTGACCGGCACGCTCAGGCCGAGCTTCTTGGCCAGGGTCTCACTGCTGTCGATCGGATCGCGGCCGAATTCGGAATCGGAATAAACGAAGGCAACCTTGGCACCCGGCTTTTCCTTGGCGATATGGCGCAGCAGAATGCCGAACATTTCGGTGTAGTCGGGGCCGACCAGGAACTGGTCCGGGTATTTCACCGGGTCATTCAACTCGGTGGCAAACGAAGCACCGGCCATCAGGATGTTGCCGCTGCGTTCGAGTTCGGGGTTGATGGTCTTGGAGAATGCCGTTGAGTCGCCGTAATACAGATTGACCTTGTTCTGGCTCGTGATCTTCTTGAACGCCGCCACCGAGACATCGACCTTGTACCCGGTGTCTTCGGGCACATAGCGCAGCTTGCGGCCCTTGATGCCGCCGGCATCGTTGACGATCTTGACGTAATCGGCGATGCCGGCATTGACGCCGACACCGGCAAACGCGAAGACGCCGGTCATCGGGATGGAGCCGCCGATGACGATGTCTTCGCCGGCCTGCGCCTGCGCCAAGGGCGCGATGAGCGAGGCGCCGGCTGCCAGCAGCAGCGCGCGGCGACGTTGGGAAATGGCTGTTGTCTTCATGCTTGTCTCCTTGTTGCGAGGTCTGTGATCCGGCGCTACCTGAACGCACTCAATTGCGGAACGGCCACAGATGGAAAAAACGGCGAATGCGTCGCCACACTTCTGCGAGCCCGTGTGGCTCGAAAACCAGAAAACCGATGATCAATACCCCGAACAGCATGGTGCGCACGGGCGAGAGAAAAACCGTCAGCTCGGCGCCGCGTGGCAGCAGACTGACGCTGAGCTTGAGCAGTTCCGGCACCATGGTCATGAAGACCGCGCCAAAAATGCCGCCCAGGATGTTGCCCATGCCGCCGACGATGATGGCGGCGAGGAAGAAGATCGACATCGACAACGGAAAACTCTCGGGCGTCACGACGCGAAAGAAGTAGGCCCACAGGCCGCCGGCAATACCGGCATAGAACGACGAGAGCCCGAACGACAGCAGCTTGTAGTTCAGCAGCGGAATGCCCAGCACTTCGGCCGATATGTCGCGGTCGCGAATGGCGATGAACGCGCGGCCGACGCGCGTGCGAAAC
Organism: uncultured beta proteobacterium; assembly: GCA_903896425.1. Lineage (GTDB taxonomy): Bacteria > Pseudomonadota > Gammaproteobacteria > Burkholderiales > Burkholderiaceae_C > Rhodoferax. The sequence goes on from CAITXW010000313.1 coordinate 19,908, forward strand.
AGATTCGATGAGCCCAGCAGCATCAGCACCGTGACCGGGAGGATGACCCAGTAAAGCCGAAACGAGGTGTCGAGCACGATGCCAAACAGGCTGGCTGGCGGCACGGTGAGGCCGCCGGTGCCACCGGCAAACGAGGCGTTGGCAAACATGAAATGCGTGATGAAGGAGGCAGCGATGGTGACGATGGCCAGATACAGGCCCTTCACGCGCAGCGATGGAATGCCGACAACGATGCCGCCGACCATCGCGACGAGACCGCCGGCCAGGATATTGAGCAGGAACGGCGAGCCCACGCGGATCTGCAGGATCGCCACGGTGTAGGCGCCCAGACCCATGAAGGCTGCCTGCCCCAGACTGACCAGGCCGGTGTAGCCGGTCAGAATGTTGAGACCCGTGGCGCTGGCAACGTTGATGCTGACCAGACAGGCCAGGTACAACCAGTAATCGCCAACCATAAAGGGAAACAGCACCAGCAGCGCGGCAGCGACCGCGAGCCAGACCTTCTGCGTGCGCGAATCAAACAGCGCCGCGTCGGCGATGTAGCTTTCCTTGAGGGTGCCGATTCTCATCAGAGTCTCTCGATTTCGTGGGTGCCAAACAGGCCGTAGGGCCGGATCATCAGCACGATGACGAGCACGATGAAGGTCGCCAGCAACTTGTACTCGCCACCCAGATAGGAACTGGCCAGCGCTTCGATCAGGCCGATCAGCAAGCCGCCGACCAATGCACCGAGCACACTGTCGAGCCCGCCCACAATGACGACCACCAGCACCGACAGGCCAAAGACGCCCATTGACGACGAGATGCCGCCGATCGAGCCGACGATGATGCCCGAGAGCGCGGCGAGCATGGCCGACACCACCCAGGCCAGCGAAAAAACGCGCGGCACGTTGATGCCCATCGAATAGGCAGCAGCCTGATCGGATGCCGTGGCGCGCAGCGCGACGCCACCGCGCCAGAACCGGAACACCAGCAGCACCACCGCAATCAGCACGATGGCAATCAGCGCGCCGTAAAACACCTTGGGCGCAAGGAATGCATCGCCGACCATCACCGGCGTTGTCGGCAAAAAGTCAGGCAGCCGACGCTGGTCAGCGGTCCAGATCAGCTCCACCAGACCGACCAGCACCGATGACAGCCCGATGGTGACCATGAAGACCGAGATCGGCGGCTCACCCAGCAGCGGGCGAATCATGGTGCGTTCGATGCCCGCGCCCAGCAGGCCGGCGCTGAGCAGCGCTGCCGGCATCGCCAGCCACAAACGCAGCTCAAAGGTGACGGCAAAGGCGAAGAACAAATAGGCGCCGATCATCAGCATTTCGCCAATGGCCAGGTTGACCACGCGCGTGCCCTTGTAGACCATGACAAAGGCCAGCGCCGCCAGCGCGTACAGGCCACCGCTGGCCAAGCCCGTCAGGCAGATCTCGAACAGGTAGGCCCAATCCATCAGGCGACTGCCTTGCTGACGATACCGTCGTGCAGCTTGCGCCGCAGGTCGCTGACGTCGCCCGAGCCGAGGTAGGCGCGGATCACTTCCGGGTCGGCCTGCACATCGGCCGGCGCGCCCTGCGCAATAACCTGGCCGAAGTTGAGCACCACCACATAGTCGGACAAATCCATCACCATGCCCATGTCGTGCTCGACCATCAGCACCGTAACGCCCCACTCTTCGCGTACGTCGAGGATGAAGCGCGCCATGTCCTCGGTCTCTTCGCGGTTCATGCCCGCCACCGGCTCATCGAGCATCAGGATCTCGGGCTGCATGGCCAGCGCGCGCGCCATCTCGACGCGCTTTTGCAAACCGTAAGACAGGGCTGAAACCGGCGCGTGGCGGATGTGGTCGATTTCCAGGAAGTCGATGATGCGCTCCTCGATATCGGCGCGCAGTTCGGCCTCTTCGCGCTGTGCGCGACCGAGGTAGAACAGGGCATCGAGCACATTGGTCTTGAGGTGCGAGTGGCGCCCGAGCTTGATGTTGTCGAGCACCGTCATGCCGCGAAACAAGGCGATATTCTGGAAGCTGCGCCCCAGACCCATTTTGGCGCGCTGCGGTGCCGGCACGCGCGTGATGTCCTGGCCCTTGAAGCGAATATGGCCGGCGCTGGGGCGGTAAAAACCCGAGACCGTGTTGAAGAGCGAGGTCTTGCCAGCGCCGTTGGGGCCGATGACGGCGGTGATGGAACCCGGCGCCACGCTGAAGCTGACATCGTTGAGCGCGCGCACGCCGCCGAAGCGCAGCGTGACGCCTTCAATTTGCAGCAGCGGCGTTGCGCTGGAGGCGCTGCCTTCGGGTGAGTTCTCCATCAGTCTATCTATGCGGGTTTATGCGTAGTGAAATATTTTGACTATTGCGTAAGATTCTTACTCTTGAGTAGATTATCGAATTCATGAACCAAAATCGCATCAGGACTTACCCTAGGCCCTCGTACCATGCCAAAGAACAAAAAACCTGATTCGCCGTGGGCTCCTGCGACGGAACGCGGGTTGCAACGCCAGGTCAAGCGCGACGCAGTGTTGGCCACGGCAGCGCAGCTTTTCAACGAGCGCGGTTTTCACGCCACCTCGCTTGACGACATCGCCGCACGTCTGAACGTGAGCAAGCCAACGCTCTACTACTACGTCAAAAACAAGGATGAGATCCTGATTGAATGCGTGCGCAACGGACTGCAGATGATGACCGAGGGCATTGAGGAAACGCGCAAGGCGGGCGGCAAGGCGATTGACCAGTTGATCGCCTGCATCCGCATCTACACACGCATCGTGACGCTCGATTTCGGCATGTGCGTGATCCGTATCAGCGACGACGAAATGCCAGCGCAAAATCGCACCGAGTTACGCCGACTCAAGTCCGGCATCGACATGGCGTTTCGCCGGATCATCACCGATGGAATTACAGAAGGGTCATTCCGTCCCTGTGATCCCAAGATGGCAGCCTTCGCCGTTGCCGGCGCCCTGGGCTGGATCGGCCGCTGGTACGAAAGCGGTGGCGAATACAGCCCGGATCAGATCGCGACGCAGTACACCGAGCTGCTGCTCACAGGCATCCTGCAGCCCCCCGGCGCGCCGCCGATTTAAGCGCCGCGCGCAGCGTTCTTCATCGCCAGACCAACTTCGTTGGTGCCCTGCGCCGAAGCATCTTTCGGCACGCTGTCGCCGCTGCGGTCGGTAACCTCGGTCAGTCGTTCCAGCAGACGCTCCGGCGCCTGCGCGTCACCACCGATCCAGGCACCGTTCGTCATCGTGATGTGCGCCGCTTCAAAGGTGCCGGCACCCGCGCACAGGATGGTGCGGCTGGGCGCATCCTGCGCCACCAGCACCAGCATGGCGGGCACGACGGCCTCGGGCTTCAAGGCGTCAAGCACGGCCTGTGGCATCAGGCCTTCGGTCATGCGCGTGGCCGCGGTCGGTGCCAGGCAGTTGACACGGATGTCGTTCTTCGCGCCTTCAAGCGCGAGCGTCTGCATCAAACCCACCAGCGCCATCTTGGCCGCGCTGTAATTGGCCTGGCCGAAGTTGCCGTACAGGCCGCTGGCCGAAGTCGTCATCAGGATGCGTCCGTATTTCTGCGCGTTCATGATCGGCCAGACTGCCTTGCAGCAATGCATGGCGCCCATCAGGTGCACATCGACCACCTGCGCAAAATCGGCTACCTCCATCTTGGCAAAACTCTTGTCACGCAGGATGCCGGCGTTGTTGACCAGAATATCGACCCGGCCCCAGGCATCAACCGCCTGCTGCACCATGACCTGCACCGCCACAAAATCGGTCACTGACGCGCTGTTGGCCAGTGCCTCGCCACCAGCGGCCCGAATTTCCGCCACCACCGCCTCGGCGGCCGTGCTGGAGCCGCCGCTGCCATCGCGTGCGCCGCCAAAATCATTCACCAGGACGCGCGCGCCGCGCGCCGCCAGCGCCAGTGCATGGGCTCGTCCCAGTCCACCCCCGGCCCCGGTCACGATGGCCACGCGGCCCTTGAAATCGATGGTCATGCTTGTTTCCTCAATTTGAAATCAGGGTGTCAACGTTCTGATGGGTCCGCTCATGCCAGAGCGCTGCAACCACGCGAATACCGAATCGACGGTGACGGTCTCAATCCGGTCGGAAAAGCGCTTCTCGTTCGGGTGGTCATCAAACGCAATGTTGGCCGCCGACACGCGCGCGCCCAAGCGGGTCAAAGCGCCAATGTTCAGGGTCGTTGGCTGATAGCCACTGGCCATCAACCAGCCTTGCGCCTGCTGCCGCGTGAACGGTGTGGCACCGTTGTCGGTCATCATGGCCAGCGCCAGCGTTTCAACCGCCCACTGATTGGACTGCTGATACTTTTGCCCCCAGACGTAACTCACCAGGCTGTAGGGTTTGTGGTGGAGTTGGACCGCACGCTGCTCGTCCTGCAACACGGCCAGCAGGCGTTGCTGCACGGCGGGGGTCGGCACCACCCAGGCTGTTTCAAAGCGCCACAAATCATCCAGAAAAAAGTCGCCCAGGCCCTGACGGTAAATGGCCGAATCAGCGCTGCCGCACTGGTTGAGCTTGTGCATCACAAGCCAGCGGCTTGCGCCCTGGGCGTCACTTTCGCGAAATGCAAAACCCAGATGCGAATAGCGCAGGCCGTACTTGCTCAGGTCCTGCCCGGCGCGCGCCAGGATGACGACCTGCGCCCCGCTTTGCTCCAGCGCCTGCCAGGTGCGCAGCGCAAGATTGAGCGAGCGCTCGATCGTAATGACCTTCGGGGGCTGCGGCGCATCGCAAGACCGACCGGCATGGGCCGGTGCCGCAAACAGAACCACTGCCGCAAACAGGGCCGAAATGAATCGGCGCCCGATTGCAGCCAGCGCCCGGTTTCGCCGGCACATCACGGCGTGACGCGCTGGCTGTGCAGCAATGCGCGACCGAGTTCATTGGGCAGGAAGGCGATGGCCTGGCCAGCCACCGACAGCACGACGCCGGTGCTGATGATCGCAACCGTGACGCCAGTGCCCGCGACAACCGAGACGCCTTCAATCACCTTGCCCGACACCTCCAGGCTGACGCGTGCACCGTCCGAGGCCCGCTCCAGAACATAAACCGTGCCACGCGCCGACAACTCGACCGTCTTCACCAGCAGCGTCGCGCCAGCCACCGACAAGGCCAGCGGAACCGCCACCACCGCCTCGCTGGCAGCGACCGACCCCTGCACCAGCGAAGCCAGTGGCAAGGCAGAAACCGCACTCAAGGCCGAGACCTGACTCTGTGCCGCCGCGTCAGGACAAACGCCAGCGCCCAGGCACAAAACCCCGGCCACCAGAACCACCGCACCCAGTTTGTTTCTCATGGTCTTTCCCCTTTGTTGAACCCCGATTCAATCCAATCTGACCACCGTGCATGCGCGCCACTGGCGCTTCATGTCCCGCGATTGAGCACCTTGGCCACCGGGTGATGGCGCAGCCGGAAGGCGTCGGGCAGGCCCGAGCCCAGCAGCGGGCGCAGATAGAGGCGGAAGGCGTCGGTCACATCGGTGCCGCTGGCGCTTATGAATTCGTCTTCCATCACGCGCGTCTTGCCGGCCACGGCCTCAAGCGGCAGCAGTTCGTAATCAACCGAGTAAAAGCCGGTGCGCTTGATCGCCACCGAGCCACTCTGGTTGCCCCACATCGCAAACTGCACCGCCTTCTCGCCCACCTCGCGCGCTTCGCGCTGATCGACGTCGGAGACGCAGCCGATAAAGGAGCGCTGCAGGTAGCCAAAGGTGTCGCCGCGCACGCGCTTGATGTTGAGTTTGGATTTGATTTCTTCGCACA